>SHMW01000017.1:0-14185 GCA_008080735.1 Promethearchaeota archaeon | reverse complement strand
ATTTTAATTTTAATAGTAGTTTTATTATATTTATATAGAGAAAAAAAAGGTGAAATTGAATGGAAAATTTAGCCAAGTATAGATTAGAACCAATACGAAAAATATTTAGTCAAAGGATTGTAAAAGCTGATGGTCCATCGAGCAATACTTTAGAACTAACCTATGAATTAGGGTTAATTACTCGAGAAGAATATTATGTTATGAAAGCTATTAAAGAGAAGCAACCGCTCGAGAATTTAAATGAAAATGATTTAACACATGTATTGAAGCATTTAATCGAGAAAAGGTTGATTAGAAAAATAAACTATTAGTAAACTTTTCTTTTAGAGCATCTGAAGCATATTTGTTATGATTTGATAGAATCTACTAATATTTGTTTTTTTCTCCATATTTTTAATTGTATGATTCGTCTATTGACAGTTCTTATCCTACCTTGTGGTTTCTTTAAATCCATATATAATAATTTTTCATCTATCTAACAAATAGAACCGTATTAGAAAAATTGAAATCTCCCAATAGATGATTCATAAAGTAGATGTTCTGAAATCCCAATTTATAAAGTACTTTAATTTTTATTAAATCTAATTTTATCTATAATATGCAAAAAATTGTATTAATAGGTGCGGGCTCTCTACAATTTGGATTAGGTTCCGCGGGGAGCATAATGAACAGTGAAGTTTTAAAAGGCTCTACTATATGCCTCCATGATATCGATGCCAAATCATTAGAACTAGCTGCCAAAGCGTGTCAAGACGCGATTGATGAACGGGATTTAGATTTTGCATTAGAATCGACCACTGACAGAGAAGAAGCACTCAAAGATGCAACATTTATTATCAATTCTATTGAAGTGGCTCCACGATTCGAATTATGGGATCAAGACCTTCACATCCCCCACTGGTACGGCAATAGACAAGTTTTTGGTGAGAATGGAGGACCAGGCGGGTTGTTTCATTCATTGCGTGTAATTCCTCCAATTTTAGATATATGCGAAGATATAATGAAATTATGTCCAGAGGCTCTATTCATCAACTTTTCTAATCCAATGAGTAGAATTTGTTTGGCAGTTAAGCGTAAATTCCCGAAATTAAAGTTTGTCGGGCTCTGCCATGAGCTTGGGCATTTTATGATTCATTATGCAAGAATTTTAGATACAGATCTCTCTAATTTAGAGATTATCGCAGGCGGTCTCAATCATTTCGGTGTAGTATTGGAAATCAAATATAGAGATACTGGAGAGGATGCGTATCCTAAGCTTAGAGAAAAAGGTCCAAATTATTTAGAAAAGCTTGATAATCAGGATGTGGATTTGAATAAGTATATTTTAGAAACCTATGGATATATACCATACACAACAGACAGCCACTTTGGAGAATATATTCAGTGGGCGTGGGATGTCGCGGATATCTCAGGTATCAAAGAGTTCAGGGATACCTACATGACAGTAATCGGATATGAGGGAAAAAAGATTCGAAGATTAATTAAGCGCGGAAAAGGAGCTCGATTGGTGAAGCCTGATGAAGAAAGAGCAATTCCGATTATCGAGGGGATATTAACAGACTCGAATCATATTGAGCTAGCCGTAAATATCCCGAACGAGGGAATAATTACAAATCTTCCAGAAGATATCGTAGTGGAATGCCCAGCAAAAATCAGCAATAGTGGTATTGAAGGTATTAAGCTCGGAGAGTATCCAAAAGGATTAGCAGGTTTATTAAGAAATCAGGCATCCGTACAAGATTTATGCGTGGAAGCCGTTTTAAAGAAGTCGAAAAAGATCGCACTTCAAGCCCTTTTAGCAGACCCCGTAGTAAATAGCCACAAGCAAGCAGAAAATATTCTGGAAGAGATGCTTAAACAACAATCTGAGCATCTTCAATTAGAATAATTTTATTTCTTTTCTAATTCTTAATATAAGAGAGATGATATGAATTATGGTGAGACCTTGGTATTGGCCAGAAGGGGGACAACCTCATCGAACAGAACCTTTTACGTGGATAGAAACAGAAAAGATTGCCGCAAGTTGGTGGCCCGACCCTTATGTGTTTGATATCTATAGGGAAGAAGGGATAAAGGTGATTATTAACTGCTCAGAATTCAACAATCGAAATGATATTCCCGATGGATTTCATTATTATCATATCAATATCCCTGATTATGGGACTCCGACAGAGGAGCAAATTAATCGATTTCTGAAAATTACCGAGTATCATCATGCAAGAAAAGAGCCCATTGTGGTGCATTGTGTAGCAGGATGTGGAAGAACTGGACAAATGTTGGTCGCATGGGGTTCTTATTATGGATATATTCCGAAAGATATGGATCCCGTGAAATGGATCCGGTCTTTTAGAAAATGCTCTTTAGAATCACGAGAACAAGTAACTCTTGCCAGAAGAATTGCCCAAAAATTCAGACATAAGGAAATGTAAAATATTTTATATCTAAATTTTATTCATTAATTAGTAGTTTGAATTTTGTTCATTAATTTTAAGATTTGCAAATGGGACTGATTTAGATGGAAAAAGCTGACTATATACAGATGATTCTTGATAATATTGCTGTATTTGACTTAAGTATACCAGATCGTTTTAATAGTATCGAGAGTGTTCAAACTCTTTTAAACCAGTACGATACGAAAATTTTAAAGATTATCGCGGGATTTAATCAAGGTTTTTTAAAATTCTTTCTGAAGGACTATCTCGGGGAATCTGTCGACGATTTCGAGGAATTAATCGAAAAGCTGGAAAAGCTTTCATATCTTCTCGGACCGATGGGAAATCTTACTTATCTAAGTCCTAATCAAGTAGATTATGTGCTCAATAACATTGATCAACTCAAAATAGAAGAGATTAATGAAAAAAAGATAAGTATGATGGCGGACAAACAACTTGAGGATGAGTTCGGAGGCAGCGCACCACAATATTCACAAGCTCAATCCTTAGAAAACCAAATATCCTCAGCTAAATTTTATTTAAGGGAGATTGGATATGAAGCAGATGAAATAAATGAAAAAATAAAAGATGTGAGAGATGATCCGTCCAAATTGGATGCCCTATTTAATCTTCCACCGAAGGAAATCTATAATATGCCCCCAGAATTAGAAGAATCTGCTTCAGGGTCAGCATCGAGTCAAGCTTCCAGTAGCCCTGACACAGAAGAAAGCTCTGAATCTGGAGGAGATATTATAGAAGATCATATTCAATCGATTCAACGAGATATTAGTGATGAGAGAGCCAAGAAAGTAAATGAAATCATCCAAGACATTAAAGATCATGTGAAGGATAAGATGACGCAAAACTATGAACGCGTCTATCGACAAATGCATCCCGATAGGTTAAAGCGAGCATATAAATTTCTAAAAGATACCAAACATAAGCATGAGAGAATGGATTTATATCTTGAGTGGTTTTTTAGTACTCATCTTTTAGAAAATATCGAATTAAAGGTGGAACATTGGCAAGTCAGCAGCCAAGCGTCCCATGGAAATGTGGGGGTCTATACCGCAGGAACGTCATTTTCACGTTATGACCCGATTATTAAAGATTTTTCTGATTCAAAACTCTCGAAGGTAATCAAGATTGCCCGAAAGATCCTTCGGAATCCATCAAAAAAAAGAATCCAAAAGCTGGGTCAAGACCTCATCGCCGAAACTGGTTTTGATGAGCATTTATATTTTACAGACTGATATAGCTAAAATCTTCTTGAGCTAAAAATAGAGAAAAAAGAAATTAAGAAAAGTTTTATTTCTTTTAATTTTTGAAGACTGTTTTTCCCCGAATAACAGTTTCTACAACTTCGAGATCTTTGACTTCCTCTGGTTTTAAATCTAGAGGATTTTTGTCAAGAATTACAAAATCTGCGAGTTTCCCCTTCTCAATCGTTCCTTTAACATCCTCCTCAAAAGCCGCATAAGCACCGTTAATCGTATATGCCTTCAATGCATCCTTTATTGAGACACATTCTTTGGGAACGAACCCGTTGCGCGTGACCATCGCATGCAAGCCCTGAATTACATCCGGTACTTCTACGGGACAATCCGACCCCGCTGCCATTACAATACCGTTTTGAAAAAGGGTTTTATATGGATATGCATAAGAACAGCGCTGCTCCCCTATCCGTTTTTTAAGCCAATCGTATTCAGAATTAAGGAACGGAGGTTGAGAAGAGACGATTAATCCCAATTCTTTAATATCTTTAATTACATCTTCTCGTAACATAGAGGCGTGCTCTATCCTGTGGCGATGGTTTTCTCGGGGAAATTCTTCTAATAAACGTTTAAATAAATCTACGATACGCTTGTTTCCTTTATCCCCAATCGCATGAACACAGATTTGGAAGCCCAAATTATGTGCTTCTTTCATCTGCTCATATAAATCATCTATATCGACCACACAAAACCCAATTTTATCTGGTTGGTCTGTGAAAGGTTCATACATACACGCAGTTGCGGCACCAAAGGTCCCATCAATAAATAGTTTAAGACAATTTACTTTAAATTTTCCCTCAGGAAGCTCCTCATGGAGGGGAGGTTTTTTTAACCGTTTCAATTTTTTGGGTCGTTCTGTAAAAACCATACTATACCAATTTTGTAGAATCACATCTTGGATTGTGCGAAATATAGGAATTTCCATACTTCCTACACTTCCAAATTCTCCTCCTTTATCGGCATGAATTATCCCATGGAGTGAAGTTAATCCTTTTGCCGCCAAGTTTTTGAATGCCTGTACAGCGGTTTCTTTAATCTCCTCGGGTTCTGGAAAACTAATCTTTGAGAGAAGTAGTCCAATCGCTTGTTCGGATAAAATCCCGGTAAGCTCTCCAGATTCATTTTTTCTAATTTCTCCACCTTCGGGAGAGATTGTTTCCTTATCCACACCTGCTAATTCCAAGCCTTTCGTATTTGCAATTCCTATATGTCCGTCATATCTCAATAGAAATACGGGATTATTCGGACATGCCTCATCAAGATCCCATCTCGTGGGCAGTGTGGGATTATCAAACTTTTCCTCCATCAATCTTAGTCCCAGAATTAACTCATCGGAGTCTTTATCTTTCGCTACCTCTCGCAATAGCGATTTTAATTCCTCTAAACTGCGAAGGTTTGAAAGATTGGTTTTAATGAGAAAGAATACATACATTATTGGATGTAAGTGGCTGTCGATAAATCCCGGAAGCAATGCTTTATTATTCAAATCTATTAATTGAGAATTTTCGGGCATCTCTGCTTTTACAGTTTCCAGAGACCCTACAGAGTGGATTTTCTCTTCTTTTATTCCTACCGCTTCGACTATAAGGTCTTCGTCCACTAAAGTGACGATATCACCATTATAAAAAATTTTATTTGACATTTCCCAATTTTCCATTTAATTAATTTTTTTATTTCTAGTTAATCTTCAATATTATTTAGATTATTTTAGGACTTGATAAATGTTTTAATATTAAAAAAGGAAAAAAGTAAAAAGAAATTGGTAGAAGGCACGTATTTTATTCAAGCAGATTAGTCGAGTATTGCTCAACCAGAAACTTAAGCTTTTCTTCATCCAGTTTTTCTTGCTCTAATTCAGGACACATATTTTCCAAGTGGCAGAGTAATTCGTTTAAACCATCTTCTGCCTCTTTAGCATCTATATTTTCGGTATCATCTATAACAATTGATCCCATTAGATGATTCGACCGCTTAAAAATTATTGTGTTTCCCTCAATCTTAATTTGATTCAGTTCGGAATTGAACGATTCCTTGATGAAGTTCGTTATAGCAGCAAAAAGGCCACCTTTTAATACATCATCAGATGAGGTCGAGGTCAATGGAACTCCGCCCTTGTCAAAGATGGTCACTGCTTTCGGTCTTAATTTCTTAGTTAGTTGATCACCAGTCATTTTGTAGTAGATCTTTTTAAAAGCCTTGACGATTCCATATCCCGTTTTACAAGAAATAGGAAGAACTTCAAATGAAGAGAGCCTCTGTAGATCGAGAGCCTCAATTATTTCGCTAAGCGATGCGACATCTGGTAAATCATATTTATTTGCTAGCACAATTAAAGGAATTTCTTTCACGACTGAAGAGATTTTCCATAATTCTTCTTTCGCCTCTGCAAATCTGTCTTTATCTGCGGCATCCACCATAAATATGGCAAATTGGGCATCATCCAATTCTCCTTGCCACATTGCGCGAAAATCTTTCTGGCCACCCATATCAATAAGATTCATGCGTACGCCTTGAACTTCAATTGTGGTCTCCTCTTTTCCCATGGTGGGTGTATGTTCAATAAAAGTCCCAGTTTGTAAAAAGGACACCATTGTGGTCTTCCCAGCATTATCTAACCCCGTGATAACGATTTTTCTATCTTTACTTACAATTCGTCGAAGTATATTCTTTATACCCATTTTAATCAATATAGTATCTTTTTTTCTAATAATAGAAATATACCTTATTTATAATTTATCATACCCTGTATTTATAATACATTTTTAATGACACTTTTGTGTATCAATAACACACAATAAGGTTTTTTGTCGTAATTCTAATGTGAACTTCAAGAAAAACAGAAAGAGAAAAAAGAAAAATCTTCAAATTAATACTAATTACAAGTTATTTAACCATCTTAGCAATCCAAGTGTTCTTAATTTTTTCCTCTTTTTCATCATCAATCAGAACGAATTTATCAAGTATTCCAGAGGTCCCTAAAAGCAATACTAAGACTCCAATAAGACGTGAAATAGCACCAGTGAGTAATGTAAGCGTTTCGGAATAAGCTAACCCGTACAGAAAGATAAAACCAATCGAAATTGACACTCCGTTTCTTCTTCTAATTCCATTGAATATGAGGATAGTAAACGCTATTGCTCCTAACACTATTGAAGAAACTCTGAATATGGTATTATCTGGTACGAAATATAGATTATAGAGGGAATAAAAAGCGAAAATTAGTGGGAGATAATAATATCGTTTCCACTCTTTTAAATATAATAAGAACTGGATTGGAACTAATAGAATGATTAATGAAATAATTCCATTGATGGATAAATTCTCACCAAAAAATACATCAAGAAATATTCCCAAGCCAAACAACAATTGCCTAAAAGCGGTAAATATAAGCGCTATAAAAAAGATCATGAGAAATAAATTGATATTGATTTTACTTTCTCTCCATTTTCTTATCCCAAAATACGCATTAAGGAGAACAAGAATTAATATAAAAAAGTCTATTACACTGATATACCAAATCATTTCTCTTCCACCCCCGATATTTTATAAGGAGAGAAATATCCTAAGGCGAAGATTAGCCCAAAAACTCCGATAAGGAGTGTGAAAACATCCCCGATTATATTTTCTCCCGCAATTAGAGATGAATATGAAAGGGTAAAGAATATCCCAAGTCCGAGCGATCCATTATCTTTCAAGCGTATTCCCGTAATATAGAAAAAAATAACCCCGAAAACTCCAGCAGCATAGATATAAATCTGATTTACTATAAAATAAGCATCATTAAAATCATTTAGAGTATAGGAAATAATTACACCCGCATATAAAAACAAAGGAACATAATACAAGGATTCCCAACGATTCGCATAGGCAATCATACATAAAGAAAAGCTTACCATTAATCCTAATGCTATCGAATATGGATTAATAGTGGCTTCGTCCGTTCCAATTATATCCTTATTGATAAAAATATCAAAAGGTGGAACTTCAGACAGATTTGTTGGAATAATTGCCCAAGAGAACGCTAAAAAGATTGCAAAGATGCTAAGTCGTATATAGTTAATTTTGCCCGTTTCTTTGTAATATTGCCAAAATCTATTGGCTACTAATACCGTCATAATTGGAGCGACAATAATGGTAGCCCAATTTGCAATTGTCTGCGTTATTAATCGAATCATGCTCACCACCTAGAAAAAATGACCTTTCAGATCTGGTTTATCCTTTTTAAGCTCAGTTTTCGCATTTCCGAATAAATCGGATAATTTAATCGTTTTATCATCAATATCAAGGTCTTTTTCTTCATTAAAGCTCTCATAGATCAGATTTTGATAATTAATTAAAATATTTTCTGATAATAGATTGTTATTCTCTAAGATTTCGATAAATTGTCTCATTACATATGTATAAATTTCTGGCTCAATTTTTTTATTTAATAGAATTGAAAATGAAAACAAGTCATCACGCGCCATTTCTTTCTTCAGAGAAAAGATATAGGAAATGAGACTGAATTTTTCATATTTTTTAATTACAATATCACCTGATTTACATCCCGTAGGTAAACAATTATAGATTAAATCTTTAGAATCTGCATCGGTTTCTTCTAAGGGAGGATATGAAATTATTAGTTCTGGATTAGAATCAACATGGCCTCCGAGTTTGCAAATAATGGATTTCTCCAAAACCATCGTCATTTTTTTATCACTTAATAATTATTTAATTTAGTGATTAACATAATAACGTAATTATAAAAATTTAACATATGTGTAAATTTCGTTATATTGCTACGAAAAGTAATTTATAAAATTGAAATCTGATCATCTAATTTTCTTATCAAGAAATAGGATGCTATTTATCATTAAAAGGAGGCTAAAAAGTATATTTCAACATGAAATCATATTTAATTATATATCTTTTTAGATCCTATCTAAGAATATAAATAAGAAAAGCACGAATTATTGAATATAATCATTTAAGCTAGAGTAGAGTAGATTAAAAAATTCTCAGATTAATAATTATAAAGTATTTTTCTAAGTGAATAATAATGGTTAACGCGATTTTGATTGTTTTAGATACACTACGGCAAGATCACGTAGGGGCATATGGGAATGAATGGATTAAAACACCGAATCTTGATAAATTTGCGGAGGAATCCGTGAAATTCACGCGAATGTATCCTGAATCTTTACCAACTCTTCCAGCTCGGAAAGCGCTTTATACTGGGAGGCGTGTATTTCCCTTCAACGAGGACCATAGGGGCATAACAAGAACTCCGCGAGGGGATTTTATTAGCGACGCCCTCGGAGCTCCTGGATGGAGTACAATCTCCGATTCTCACGATACCCTAGCAGAGCGATTCGGGCGTAAAAAATATGTTTCAGCTTTGTTTTCGGATGTATATCATCAATTTAAGCCGGGATATAATTTTCAAAGGGGATTCGACCAATGGCAATGGATTCGAGGACAGGAAGAAGATGCCTATCTTTCTGGTCCGGAAGTGGATAATGAGGTATTGGAGCAATATCTTACGGCAAAAAAGAATGGAGTGACTGCTGGTACCGTATTTGCGCAAGTTATGATGAAGCAATTCCTTCAAAATACCCGTTGGTGGAAATCTGAAGCGGACACCTTTCCAGCGAAAGTTTTTCGAGCTGCGGGAGAATGGTTGGATATGAATTATGAAACTTTAATAGAAGGAAAGGGATTTCTGACTGTAGAGTCATTTGACCCACATGAGCCATGGAACCCTCCAATGCATTATATTCGGATGTATGAAGAGGATGAGGATTGGCAAAAAGGATGTCGTAAAATCACACATTCCTTATATGGTCCCGCCAGTATTCTCTCTGAACAAGAGCTTAAAAACCTCCGCACGCGATATGCTGCTGAAGTAACCCTTACAGATACTTGGTTTGGCTATTTTATTGAATATATCAAGCGTATCGGTATCTGGGATGATTCTATCATAGTCGTGGTATCCGATCATGGACACATGTTGGGAGAACACGGTCTTATTGCGAAAGCTGCGAATCCTCTTGGTCGAGAAGTCGCCGATCTTGTGGCGATGATCCGATTTCCAGGTGGTAAGCATAGCGGAGAGACATGTGATAAGTTCTGTTATCATCATGACATAAGCACGACCATCTGCAAGGCTTGCAAAGTATCAACAAGCAATATGGAAGGGAAAGATTTATTCGAATTAGTCGAAAATGATAAACTTATATATTATGACCATGTGACGGTTGCCTGGGGTGGTTCGGTCGCCGTTTATGATGGAAAATATTGGTACAACGGCTATGTATGGAATACAGAGGACGGGAGTCTATATAACGTAGAAAAAGATCCCGAATTAACAAAGAATATAATTTCGGAGGCTCCAGAAATAGCAGAAAAATTGCTAGAAATGTCGTGGGGAGATACAAGTCAGCCTATTGATATGGACTTTATGAAAAAATTCAAAGAAGTCTTGGGATGCACACCAGTCACTACAAAACTAACAAAAGAAAAATGAAGGTTATTAAATTTTAGAATCTATCTTTTTCTTATTCCATTCTTATAATCTGAATCGCAGCTATTTCAAAAACTTAAAATTTCATCAATGCTTTCAGAAATTTCGGACCAAGAGAAATTTTTGATAAGGTGGGAAGTTTTTCGAACAATTTCTCGCCTGCCCATTTATCTCTACTAGTATCATAATTTTCAACATCATACATTCGGTAAGCTTCCCAAATCTGCCGTCGAAGTTTTTGATTGTCATTGACGAGATCTATGTAGGTCTCCCAAATTTTCTTTATTGCTGAAGGGCTATTATCATAAAAAACATACTCACAAGCATCTCCGTTATTATAGTATTTATTTAATAAAATTCTCTTGATCTCTTTATCATAAGCACTTAATTCAGAGGATGGAAAACTGCTTCCTTGTTCAAATAAAGGTCTCAAGGTTCTAACTGCCGCATCGGCAGATACTAACCCTGAGAGAAGTCCCTCGTAAAAGAAAGCTGTAACTAATCCCGCCGCTTCTCCAAGAACAAGCACCCGATCATGGGAAAATCTATCAATAGGGTGTTTTGAGATCCTTCCGGTTATAAATTCTGCTCGATCCCATTTCAAATTGGTTACATTCGATTGAATATAAGGATAATTGTTCAATATTCTATCTAATTTATCAACAATCTCAGATTCCGATTCGTCCGAGTTTCCCAAATATCCCGTTAGAACTCTCTCCTCTCCTACATTGAAGAAAAATGGCCCATTTTTGCTAATGTTTGGATTAATATGAAACATATAATCAAAGTCGAAATTCTCATCGATCTGAGCCTCAGAGCCATATAAATGAGTATAAATCCCCAAATATGAATCAGGGATATCGAATCCTAAAGCTTTTTGTATTTCAAACCCACGAGAGCCAGTCGCGAGGATCAACACCTTTCCTGAATAAGTCTCTCCTATAGTTGTATGAACTTCAACTTTCTCACTGGATCTATTAACTCTTTTCACCATTTCATTAAATTTTACTTTGCCCCCTTTCTCTTTGAAATCATTTATGAGATGTTTAAGAAGTTTATCAGTATAGACAATCTTTCCCAATGGATCACCAAATTCTTCTGAATTAATAACTCCGCTCTCTTCTTTACCAAGGTAAAGTGTTTTAATATGATCGCGTGGAAAAATGGTGGAATCATCCATACTTACAACATCTAAATAAGGGCGGTTATGTTCCGGAAAGATATTGGTTTTAATCGGTATTTCTTCATTCTCATCGATAAGTATAATTTTGGCATATGGAGCCATTTTTTGAGCAAAACTAATTCCAGAGATCCCCGCTCCAATCACAATTATATCATACATTTTTAGTCACTCGTGCGAACTCTCGTTATCTATATCGCTTAGATTAATTCTATGTAATTCAAAGAACTATTAAAAACTTATTTAATCATTCAAATCGGGGATTAAGAAAAGATTTTTGAAGGCTTCAAATCAAGTTGATGGTCTGTTTTGAGACTTTATGCAGGTTGATTTCGGCCATTCCTAAAGGGACATTTTTATCAAATAGTAAGACTATGAGGAAATTATCAATCTTCCACGGAATCTTCACATATTTCGAAAAGACTTTTCTCCCGTCATCGAGGCTGTAAAACAATTCAGGTAATTCGACGGCTCCTGTCATAAACCGGATTTCCAATTCTTTAAGTGATCTGAGTAAAATTTCGTTTGGGAGAGAGGAATAGATGATATTTCCATTCGTCGCTAATACTGCCGCTCCGATAATTTCGTTTTGAAATATCAGGTCCTTGAAGAGATTGATCATTTTATCATAAAGAGCGCGTTCCTTAAAGATCTCTTCCTCTCCTTCAATAATCGAATCTACCATCTGATCAAATTCTTTATCCTCTATCTCCTGATAATCTTGTATTTTTTCTGTATCAGGAAATTTTTTAAAAAAGATATCTGCAATTTTGTCTAATCGTGTATTGACAAAGAGGATGCTCGCCGTCGAATCGGATAATAAAACGAAAATGAAATCATCCTTTATCTCAAACACGAAGCGTAATCCCCCCATCTCAAGCACTTCTAAATCCCGAGAAATAATCTTCTCTGAAAAACTAAAAATTGCGGAAAAAAAGGGAGTAATTAGATTTACATTATAGTCAATTTCATTGGTAAAATTCTTGTTATAAATGCACGCACCGCTTTTTTTTAAGATAAAAAAGGAATGGATATTCATTGTAAACCTTATTATTCAATTTATAGGATTAGATAAAGAAATTAACATATTTTAATATTTTTATTCAAGTTCGAATGGGGAGCTTGGCACTTATCGTGAATAATTCATCTAAAATCTATACATTATGAATCAAATATCTAACATTATTTGAAATTTGAAAAAGAGGACATGGAAAAAAATTACAGAAAAAAAAATAGAGATTAGTTAGGTATTCTTTTTTTCACTTTTATTGCGATTAAAACGGCACCACATAACCCAATCAAAGATATGACAAGTAGGTCGAATCCCGGAATCCGCCCATCCAATATGTATACTGAGAAGGTTGGGTCTTGCTCGATTGAGCCTCCAGACCATTCTGGAAAGCACGTGACATAGTAAAACTGGGCGGTATCAATCCTCGAGTTGAATAACGTCAATAATCCTGCAAGCGGACTTCCAGTTAATTTGGCTACTAAGGTACCCATTAATGTTCTAACATAGAGTCTTTGAAGAAGCGATACATTCGTTCTGATCAATTCATTTGCTAATACTCGAGTAGGGGCGGGGTAAGTGTCTCCACCATTCAAGATATAATCTGGTTTGGACGCAAAATCTATTTTGTATGCGGGATCTCCCTCGAAATTGTAATTTGCTTCGCTAATATTTCTTGTGGAAATACCTAGGCTGTTTCCGGTTTGATCAGTAAAATTTGTGCTGCCTGTATATGTATATCCTTGGAAGGGTCTACCTAAATTAACTATCATTAGATTGGCATTGTTAATAACAGCTAAGGAAAATCCAGGTATAGTCTCATTTCCACCCAATCTATTTTTCACACCATCACCAGTTGTGTTGTAATATGAGAGGTTGATATTTGAATAAGTAGAGAGATCAATATGGGACCCTCCAAAAAAATTGGCAACCGAACTGTTATCTCCAAGTATCCATAAATCTGTAAGCTCACCGATATCATATTCCGTGGTAGTGGTTAACTTGCTATATCCGCTGATTTCGCTCGGACCAATGGAAATCGTATAGGTGAAATTAATTTCAGAGATGAGAGCAAATGCAGCACACTTTTGTAAGAGGTCCACATCAGTCACTGTATCATCCAGACCCTCCTCGACAGATATTTTTTGCCATAATAAAAATATATTTTGATAAGACATTCCAAATTTAAAGGTATCTGGGGAGGTCTCTTCTATAGGAATCGGGGTCGCAGTGCCTTGTACCGAGAGACTGTCATTAAAGTATGCTGGTGCTCCAACTGCGCCAAAAATTTGGTTTACAATATATTTGTGCCATTCTGAATAAAAGGCCCAACCCATGTAGAGCTCATCATTTTCATCGGGTACCTTCTCCACTTGAGTTGAAGAGTTTTCTCGGTATGCTAACAGTCCTAAAAATCTATTGATGGAAAATATATTAATTCGTTGGTTGTTAGGAGGACGGAAATGTTGGATAAGTAATTGATAGGGTGCACATCCGTATGCCGAGGTATTCCCAACATCCCAAGTGAAATTCTGAAAAGCCATATAGAGGCTACGGACGTTGCGAATATTACTATACGTAAAGAAGAATTTCGAATCAATATTGGTTATATCATCTGAAGCTCCCACTGTTAAATTCGTGCCTGTGGGAGGTGAATAATCCTCTTCCAAATAATTTCCGGCAAAATCATATAATATTGACCATGATTCCTCACTAAAATCATGACCAATAAAATTCTCAATTGTCTCTCCCACACCATAGGTTTTTGGAATCGTCGAGATAAAAGAA
>SHMW01000016.1 GCA_008080735.1 Promethearchaeota archaeon | reverse complement strand
ATTCTAATTAAATAGTTAATAGAATATTAAAATAGGATATAATCACTTGAAAAAATGAGTTAAGATGGAGAATTTACTAAAAAAATTTGAATCGTTATTATCCTCAGAGAAATTTGATCAAGCTAACAAAATGCTTAAGGATATAGATGATAAAGAGGAAACTTTTTTAGAAAACCATCCCAATCGTAAAAAAGAAGGAGTATATTATACAAACCAGAATCTTTCGAGATTTATTTTCAGAAAAACTTTAATTTTATTCTTGAATTCACAAATAGGTCTTTACCTTACAGATTTAGACGAAATTTCTACTCAGAAAAATGAAAAACTACATCAAATTCATGAAATTTTAAAAAAAATTACTATATGTGATCCGACCTGCGGGTCAGGTAATTTTCTATTAAATGCTGCCAAAATTTTGTATTCAATAATAATGAGGATTGATCAAAACGCTGGTAAGAAGCGATTAAAGACTCAGATTATCAAGAATCTCTATGGTTTTGATATAAATGAACAATCTCTTGAATTAGCTAAACTTAAATTACTGAGCTGGTACTACAATGGAGAATTTGAAAATAGCACATATATCATATCCATTTTAAACTCTAATTTAGAAAAGAGAAATAGTCTATTAAATTCAAGTTTATCGGGCTTTCAATTAAAATCTAGGGGTTTTGACATCATTATAGGAAATCCTCCTTATGGTAATATTCTGAGTGAGAAAGAAAAGAAAATTTTGAAGCAAGAAAATATTCATTTCAAGGATATTTACTGCGCTTATTTACTCAAAGCTCTAAATATGTGTCGGGGGCTAATCGGATTTCTCATCCCTAAAAGTTTTTTATTGAGACAGAGTTATCTTAAATTTCGCACCCAATTGCTTTCTGAAGCCAATTTTTTACGTATATTTGATTTAGGTTCAAATATGTTCTCGAAAGCAACTAATGAAGTTCAAATTCTCATTTATGGGAAAAAAAAGAATAATAATCGTGATTTAAAGATTTATGATTTTCCAGATAGGGAAATAATTACCTATCAGAATCAATCTTTCGATAGTCTTAGGATATGTCAAGATGAAACTTGTCCTTTAATCGATCGAGTGAAGAAATTTTATGTGTATAGTTATGAACAGAATTGTCCATTTTGTTCTCATCCTACTTTTCCATTAAATAGAATAAGAATAAAGACAGAAACCGAAATATTAAGATTGATCGAAAAAATTGAAAGAAGGGGAGATTTGAATTACCTCAATGTGAAAGATTTTCCTTTATTTATACGTGGAGAAGAAGCTCATGGCTTATCTCTCATAAGAGATGCACTAAAGAAAAGCGAAAATGGCGATTGCTATTTTATAGATGCCAAGAGAGATTTTGGGTATTTTTCATTTAAAAAGTCGGAAAGATTTGATCTTTATGATATTCCCGCAGAAGAATTAAAAGGGAATCAAAAAGAATTCTATAAAGGCCCTAAGCTATTAATTAAGCATAATAACATTTATCCCGAAGCACTTTATACAGAACATAATGTTTGTTTTACATCTTCTATTTATTCCTTATTACATAAGGAGCCATATGAGTTAAAATATTTATGCACATTACTCAATTCCGTCTTAATTCATTTTTATACAATTTATGGAATTAACAATCAAAGAGATACTACCATAAATTTAAATCAATATATGATTAGACACCTTCCCATAATTAAGACCGAAGAATTCAAGAAACGAGAAATTTCTAATCTTGTAGACGCAATCTCATCTAAATTAGAACATACTAAGAGGTTAAATGGAGAAACTACAAGAAATATAAAGAAACTGAATGATATTATTTTTCATCTTTATTCTATCAATGATGAAGAAAGAGCAATAATGATAAAAAAGGTCAAATTGAATAATAAATATATGCAATTAATTTACACGGAATAAGAATAAAATGAAGTATTCTGACTTTCAAGCTTCTGAATTCTTTAGTTTTTTTAATTTGGTTACATCCTCTAGTGAACAATTCAGCTCAGAATTGAAAAAAGTATCATTGAAAACTGGAGGCTTTCAAGAACACATAGATATTTATGTTTATATGACTGGAAATAGAGATATAGTAAAAGCAGAATTATATTTAGATAGAGAATGGATTGGAAATGTAGATTCTATTAATCCATTCGGTGCTGATTTATCAAAAAGTTTTTTACAATATTTTTTACCCACACAAAAGGATTCTGAATTCAAGAAACATTTAGTACACTATTTATATAATTTGCGAGGTAAAAAACAAGTTATTATTCCTTTACATCAAGCATTTAGAGAATTCGAAGAATCTATTCCTGCCATTATTCCATACTTAGAGGTATATCGCAATAATAAGAAAAAAATGCAAAGAAATAAGCAGAATTACATCTTGACCATGGAAAATATCACCCAAAATCTAAAAAAGCGTCTTCTAATAAGAATTCGTTTATAAAAAGTATTTTTTTTTTGATAATTATACCAAATCTTCAATTGATTTCAATAACACCTTTTTGTAAAGTAGCGAATTTTTAGCACAGAATTTTCCTAGAAGAGAAGAATAATTCTTATCCCGATAAAGAAAAAAACTTGGATAACCACAAACCAAGGACTATGAGGGCTTTCTTCCAATTCAATCCTTTTTTCCTTTGGAATTAATAAGAAAGTGAATGCAAATAGAAGTGATATTAAAAACCATGCAATATAATTTTGAATCGGAATATCATAGGGATTGCTAGTTAATGTCCAATTCCAATAATTTAAACCAATTGCAGCGGGTTCCAATATAAAATCAAATAATGTTGCTAAACTAGCCGTTAAAACAATTATTAATGCAAATTCGATTTTTGCGTTTATTTCTAAATTTAAAAATTCTTTAACTAGCCATTGTGAAAATAAAACTAGTGAAAAAATAATAAATACCCAATTCAACCCAATTACAACGGGTACATTCAACAACTTAAGACCAAGCCCATCACCATAAAAATAGGGACCAAAAATTAAATCTGTTTCAGCGCCGACTACCTCTAAGAAAAAGGTGACTATATATGCAATACCTATCCATGCTATTACATATTTATATTTTAAACTTTTGTAGATTGCCCAGATCCCAGAAATTAAGAGTACATAGGGAGTTAATATGACCATGAATGGATAAGTTAAGTCCCATGCGTGCCATATAATTCCTACTAAGAAAAATACAAATAAAATGAGAGTTTGAACTCTCCAGTCTGATAATTTTATTTTTTTCTTTTCCAAGGTTAATCACCTGAATATTTTTCTACTAATTCAGCACATATTTTACCTGATAATATTACAAGGGGCATTCCACCACCTGGGTGAGCACTTCCCCCACAAAAATATAATCCTGTTATTTCTTTACTTCTATTTCTATGGCGTAGAAATGCAGCCTTCGTAGTGTTGGAACTTATTCCATATAAGCTTCCGTGTGTAGAACTTGTTCGCCTCTCTATGTCAGGAGGGGTAAGAACCCCCTCAGTTACGATATGAGATTTTATATCCACACCTAAACGCTTTGATAAAAGCTTTATAGTCGCTTTTCTTGCATTTGAAACCAGAAAATCCCAATCTTGATTTTCATCTGCGGGAGCATTTAAAAGGACAAACCAATTTTCACAATCTTTCGGTGCATCAGAAGGGGTTAATTTTGAAGTTATGTTCACATATACAGTAGGTTCTTTAGGCATAGTTTTATTTTCAAATATTGCCTGAAATTCAGCGGGGTAATTTGATGAAAAGAAGATATTATTCACAGACAACTCTTCAAAAGTTCTGTTGATGCCCCAATAAAATACAATACCACTTGAACTGGGTTCGAGTTTTCTATATCTCCTTGCTTTTTTTGCATCTGGCAATTCGAGGAGTTCCTCATATGTATAGAGAACATCAGCGTCGGATATTACTACATCATAATCTTTAAATCCGGAATTTAGGGTTATTCCAATTATTTTCTTTTTTTCCTTGTTAATCTTCATTACTTTCTCTCCAAAATAGAATTTTACACCTAATTCTTCTGCCGCTTTATGGAGTCTTTTAGGAATCTCATATATCCCTTCTTTTATTCCATAACCCCCACCATCATATTCAACAAAAGGTATAATTAACATTGTCGCAGGAGTCTGATATGGATCCGATCCATTATAAGTAGCATATCTATTAAAAAGCTGGACTAATCGAGCATCTTTAAAGAATTTTGAATTAATCTTATTTAATGTGCTTAAAGGATGAATTCCAGCGAAACGAATTAATTTAGAAAGAGTGGACAATTTCAATAATGTGCGAGTTTCATGAATAGGTTTTGTGAGAAATAATTCTCCCCCTAATTTATATGCTTTTTTTGCTTCCTTCAAGTATTCTATAAGTGATTCTTGACTCCCTTCATGTATCTTCTCTAGCTCATCACCAAAATCTTCTAAGTCAGACAAAGCTTTCAGATGAGTACCATCCGAGAGATAGTAAGTGCAGATTTCTTTGAGTTTTATAAGAGTTAATTCCTCGTTAATATTTTTTCCAGCAGCTTTAAATACATCTGCAAAGACCCATGGCATAGTCACCAGCGAAGGTCCAATATCGAATCGATATCCATCAAGATATTCTTCGGCTGCTTTACCACCAGGAAAAAATTGAGCTTCATAAACATCCACATCCCATCCCTTAATACTTAAATATATGGATGCAGATAAACCGCCTAATCCTGCTCCGATGATTGCAGCTTTTTTCATATTATTAAGCCCCTTTGATGCTAAATTTTTCTCTCACTAGAAAATAGAAGAATAATGAAAGGCTAATAAGAGAAAAACTATAAAAAAAATCCTCTATTGGAATAGAAATAACTCTAAATCCAATAATCGCTTCTGGATTGTATAAGACGATTGGTAAATAGGTGAAAACTCCATTAAAGACCAAAAAAGGAATATAACTCAGTAAAATTCCAATTAACGTCCATCTTGAACGGAATTTATCATAACCAAATAATCCAATTAATAACATATTGATTAAAAATACTATTCCCATTAATACCGTGTATCCTTTATTTAAGAAGAATATCAGCGGGAGTATCCCAATTAATCCAATTCCAATGAAAATATATTTGCTAAAATGATATTCTTTATCCTTTGAATATGCTCGAACACATTCGTAGATGAAAATTGTTGCATATGGAACAGCGATAAAAAAAAACCATTCGCCTAAAGGTAGCCCTAATATTTTAAATGTTCCGGCATAAAATTCTGAGAATGACCAATGACCGATGGCGGTTACAATTATATCCCATATTATAAAAGTGGTACTGACAATTAACATACTTAATAAGAGCGGAGGCCATCTACGCCAAAATGCAACCTTTTTATCAAATGATAAAATAAGAGGACCTAAAATAATCAAAAAATTTAACCAAAAATATAATGACATTTTTTTATCATGCCTTAATTGTTTTAATCTTATAGAAATATTGTGGGAAGAATATAAAAATTATATGCTAATTTTTAATAAAAATGCAAAAGAATAGAAAGCTACTCCCCTTTGTTTGACTCAGTTTTTAGTTGGATTTATTCGAATACAATATAAACTAAGCACTTCTTTCTGTACATATACTTCGATATGTAAGCAAATGATCTAAGCATAATGAACTAAACAAATTTTCTATAATTATCATTTTGATCTTTAAGAAAATGACTACATATTTAATAAAATCTCAAAATAATCATTTAATTTCATTTCAGATTCTATTGAGAAATAATAAATATCTAAAGATTTAATTATATGTATTGCTGTAATTCTTAATATTGTATGAAATTAAATACAAAATAATGATCTTTAGAAGGTGTTAGATTAAAATCATGGAGCAAGCGTTGAATCATAAAAATACTAAAGAAAATTCTGATGTTGATGGAAATTCATTTCAGAAATATAAAGCTAAAAATTTATTAAAAGAAACTAAACTCTTGAATCTCGCCAGATTAGCTAATATGTTAGTTGATCTCTTTGGTTTAGAAGAGGGTTTTGAAAAAATAGGAAAGAGAGAGGGGCAAGAAGTAGAAATTTTTATTCCTGCATATGATGGATATCTGAATTTTCCATTGGTGTCTAAAAAAAGAAATTTTGAATGCCGAGCGGAACGCGCGAAAGATCCAGTAGCCACGGTAATAATGAATGTCAAGGAAGAAAAGGTCTTAAAAGTGTTTAGCAACATAATAAGGAGTAAAGCTAATTTATTCGGACTTGCTAAATTGCTCCCAAAAATTTTAACACGTAAAATCAAAATTAAAGGTTCACTTATGGCAACCTTAAGTCTTGTAAAATGCCTTATGATTGGAAAAAACAAAATTTATAAAAAATAACTATTGAGGGAGAATTATGCGATTAGAAAGTGATCCATTCCTATCACTTGCAAATAAAATACCAAATCAACACATCGAGGGGACAGATAAGAAGATAGCGGGGTATTATTGTACTTACATTCCTGAAGAATTATTGGAGGCCGCGGGGATGTTCCCGTATCGAATAAGAGCAACTGATAATACAGATACAGATAAAGCAGATACCTATATGGTGAGATTTACTTGTTCATTCGTTAGAAGTACACTAAACCTTGCATTGGATGGAGAATATGATTTTTTAGATGGATTATTTATTTGTAATAGCTGTGATCATAGCAGAAGAATGTTCGAGATCTATGATATGGTCGTATTTAAGCGAGATGGATTCAATAAACTCGTCCCGCGGTTTTATATTGCCCTTCCCCACATAATTTCTGAGGAAGGCTTCCAATGGTTTTATGAAGAGATAAGAGAATTAAAAGAAAAAATCGAAAAAGCATATGATGTAGAAATAACAGATGAAGATTTAAGATCCTCTAATGCTCTTTATAATCAAAATCGGCATTTACTGAGAAAAATATTTGATTTAAGAATGTTAGATTCTCCAAAATTGAGTGGAACCGAAGCCCTACAACTTTCTATAGCAAATAGCTCTGTTCCGAAGGATATCGCTAATCAGGAATTAGAGCGTTTGTTAAAAATTTTTAAGAAAAGAGAAGGTTTAGATACCCAAGGAAAAAAACGAATTCTTTTGATTGGAAGTGTTGTCGATAATATTCAATTAACAAAATTGGTCGAAGAATCGGATGCAATAATTATCTCAGATAATTTATGCTTCGGGAAAAAAACGATAATGGACGATGTAGACAATACTATGGCAAATCCTCTTAAAGCAATCGCGAAACGATTGTATTTTCGAAATCCTTCATGTCCAAGAACTATGGATGATCACGATCGAAGGTTAAACTTTATCAAACAAGAAATCCAAAAAGGCGCAATAGATGGCGTTCTCTTACAAAGGATTAATAATTGTGATCTTCATGGATGTGACAATATGCTGTTTGAACATGAACTAAAAAATCTCAATATCCCTGTATTTAATTTCGATAGAGAAAATTTCCAAGCAGATACCACAAGATTACAAACACGAATAGAAGCCTTCTTAGAGATGATATCCTAGAAATAAAAGGAGAATAAAATAATGATAATGGACAAAAAAATATTCGAAAATAAGGTTGTTCCATATGAAATGGTTCTCAATTCGATCTCCTCAACTCGCGAATTAGTGGAAAGAATTTTGCCGGAAGGAGAGATTGAATCTTTGAAGATCGGTGCTAAAGCAATTGAAGAAGTAATTAAAGGTGCCGTGGAAAAAGCGAATGATGGACTGCCCGTCATTGGGCATCATTTTGCTTTCCAAAGAGAGTATTTGTATTGTTTTGATTGCGTGCCAATATGTGTAGAAGGCACTTCCTATCTTCTTTCAGCATTATTACCTGACGGAGTTGAGAAGTTTTATGATGTAATGCTTAGCTGGGGTCATCCTTTCCATACTTGTACCTCGCAAAAAGGAGTAATGGGAATGACTCTTGAGGATTTATTTAAATTTGATGCGATCATCACTCCAACAGCCCCATGTGATAATACATTCGCAAGTTATCCCTTTTTTGAATATAAGGATATACCTTTAGTTATACCAGATATCCCCTATCTGCACGAGAAGAAAAGCTATGAGTATTATGGGCAACAATTAAAATTGTCTCTTAATAAATTAGGTCAGATAATAGGTCAAGAACCTGATTTTGAACGAATGAAGAAGCATATAGAAATCGAAAATAAAATCCATGCCATTCAATTAGAATTATTTGAACTAAGAAAAGCGAAACCATGTCCCGTGGAAAATATGTTCAATGCCATTTCCGCGGGGGTGTCCGTATTTGCTTCCGGGACTTCGGAAAAATTAGAATTTTATGAAAAGTATTTGGAAATCGCAAAGCAGAGATATAAAAACAAAAGTGAATATGGTAAGGAGGAGAAAATACGTAGCATATGGCCTTATATGCTTATATTTTTTGATTTAAGTCTTTGCGAATATTTAGATAGAGAAATCGGGATGAGTGTGTTATTTGATATTTTTAATTATAATTTTTCTAATCCCATAAACACAAAAGAAGATTTAGATACTCTCTTTTATGATATGGCGAGAAGAGGTATGAATTTTCCTATGATGAAAGAATCTACGGAATTTTATTATCCTTTCATTGAAAATTGCGTTCAGTTAGCAAAAGATTTTTCTGCCGATTGTTTTGTGTTTACCAGTCATTTAGGTTGCAAACAATTCGGTTCGGTACCACAGGTGCTTCGAGAAGCTCTCAGAGAAGAAGTTGGAATACCAATGTTAATTATTGATCTCGATGTCGGAGACAAACGATTTACCTCAACTAAGATAATAAAAGATAAAATCAATATGTTTTCTAAAACAATATTATAAGGAATTCTAATTCAATACTTTTAAATCTTCAAATTCATTCTCATCTAATAATTAATACTGAAGAGTATAAGTATAACCATATCTCAAAACATTGAGAATATTTTTCTCTGGATTAACAATTCCTAAATACTAAATATTAATATTTCAAATCGTAATATTTTTATATACGTATTAGATGTATATACATATGGTAACCTTTAGTATTAGAATTGATTCTGAACTAAAAAAGAAGATGGACGCGCTCAAACATCTTAACTGGAGTGAAATTATTCGAAATGCAATTAGAACAGAAATTCAGAAGGAGAGAGAGATAAATAAGGCTAAAGCAGTTCTTTTAAATGAAAAAATCCGTAAAATAGCTCCGAAAGATTTTGATAGTGTGGATATTATCCGAAAATTCAGAGAGGAACGACATTAAAAAAGAGGGAGTAGAATGTTCGAAATTGTGGTTGATGCTAGCATCGTAGTTAAATGGTTTATAGAAGAGAGACATTCTAATAAAGCAAATATTATAAGAGAAAAATACATTAACGGAGATATTGAATTAATCGTGCCATCGTTGATGTACTTCGAAGTTTTGAACGCCTTAAAATATAGCAAACTATTTGAATTATCTGAACTTGATGATGCAGCAGAGAGCTTAGAGAAATATGGTTTTAATACAGTCACTATAAAAAAAAATCTACGCAAAAATATGATTAAGATTGCTGTTGATCATAAATTATCAATTTATGATGCGTCATATCTCGCCCTCAGCTTGGGATTGGGAAAGATCTTCTGTACTGCTGATGAAAAAATCATTAATAAGCTCCCCGAACGACTAAAAATTAAAGTGAAAAGTCTGAAAAATATTGAAGAACTTTTTAGCTAAATTTCTCTCCTGATTGTTTGGAACATTTAATTCAGAAACTTTTTGACCCATTTGAAGTTCTGATGATGACTCTAAGCAACAATGAAATCACATTAGATTTGAATTTAAAATTTCTCAATCTAAAATAAGATTTTTAGATCTTAATTCTTCAATTAATGAAGAAGTGATCATATCCTTGCCGTTTTATCTCATTTTACTAAAATTGCAATAAAAAGGGATAAATATTGAAGTGATTTACTCTAATTAATAATGAGAGATAGATTAAAATGGACAACAATAATAGTAAAACCAAAGAATATAGCCAGGAAACATCAGAAGAGAGCCTTGGTGATTACTTACTCAAAAAGGAATTCAAACGGAATAAAGCTCTTGAAAAACTTCTAAAAGAAGAATCTAAATCTAAAAAATCTGATTGATTTTCACTATCTTTTCATGAATAAGCAATTCTCTATTTCTCTTATTGAAATAAATGGTTCTAAAATAGATTTTTCAGAAGATTCCGATGAATATTTTTATAATATAATTTCGCACCTTTCTTAAAATTCTCAAGCCTAAATAAGATTTTTAGATCTTAATTTTTCAATTAATGATTTCATATTTGGGTTTGGAGATTCAAGAATTGGATTTCCCCCTAAAAATAAATTACTCAAATTTTTTAGATTCAAAATCGATTCGGGTAGTATTGAAAGATTATTATGACCAAGATTTAGCAATATTAAATTCTCTAAATTTGATATAAATGCAGATAATTCATTTAATTGATTATGATTGATATGCAAATGGTTAAGATTTTTTAAACCTAATATAGCATCTGGAATTTTTGTAAATTGATTCCAAGCTAAGTTCAAGAATTCAAGTGATTTCATATTTTTAAAATAATCGGGTAAATCTGAAAATTGGTTATTATTTAGATGCAACGTATCTAAGGTCTGCATGTTTCCAATTGAAGCGGGAAGATGGGTTAAAAAGTTACCACTTAGATCAAGATTATTTAAGGCGTTCAAATTTTCGAAACATTCTGGGATTTTGGATATCTGATTGTCATATAAACCAAGATATTGAAGAGATTTAATTTGACAAACTATCTCAGGTACATATGTGAATTTATTTCCAGCTAAATTTAAATAGGTTAAGTTTTTTAGATTTTTTATAGAGGAGGGCAGATTTTTCAATTCATTATTAGTTAATGCTAATATATTGAGATTTTTCAGACTTCCCAGTGATTTTGGAAGGTTTTTTAGCTTATTGTTTCTAAGTTGTAGCTCTCTTAGGTTAGTTAATTCTCCAATACTTTGGGGGAGATTTTCTAACTTATTTTGATCAAGAACAATTTTTTCTAACGATTTAAGTTCACCAATAGATTCAGGGAGGTTCACTAAATCATTATTTAAAAGGTCAATTTCATTAAGATTTTCTAAATTTCCGATGGAACTTGGTAAAGAAAAGATTTGATTGAACTGAAGTTGTATTAACTGTAGAGACTTAAGATTTCCTATGGATTTAGGAATTTCAGTTAGACCATTATTATGAATCCTAAAGGTTTCTAACTTTGTAAGGTTTCCTATTAAACTAGAAAGCTTTTTTAGATTATTAGAAGATATACTGAGATCTTTCAATGATTTGAGTTTAAACAAAAATGGAGGAATTTCAAAAAGCTCATTATGATCCAGTACTAGTTCTTGAATCATCTTTAGATTTTTCAAGCTTTCTGGGAGACTCTGTAGTTTATTATGATAAAGATTTAGATATATTAAATTTTCAAGCTTACCGAAAGACTCCGGTAAATTTTCTAATTTATTTCCATGAAGGTCAAAAAATTTTAAATTTTTTAGACTACCAATAGAATTAGGAAGAGAAGTAATTCGGTTTACATGAAGATATAATTTTTCGAGTACGGTAAGATTACCGATTGAATCGGGAAGATTCTTTAAAAGATTTCCTTGAAGCCAAAGTTCTTTAAGATTTGTTAAATTTCCGAGAGAATCAGGAAAGCTTTCAAATTTGTTAACTTCAAGGTCAAGAAAGGAAAGATTTACAAGATTGCCTATTTCTTCTGGCAATGTTTTTATTCCATTTTTCCACATGCTAAGAGATTGAAGGTTAGTTAATTTAAAGAGAGATTGAGGAATATTATTGATTTGATTGTCATTAAGATTGAGCATTTCAAGTGAATTTAAATTCTTGATGGTACTTGGTAGTGAATTTAATTTATTTCGGTACAAATTAAGCTCTTTTAATGAAGTTAAATTTCCTATAGAGTCGGGTAGACGAACTAAATCTTTTCCAACTATAGTTAATGCTATAATCTTTCTATTTTCAATAGAAACTCCAACAGATTTATTTTCAATTGTGTTAGCGATTGGTATGGATTGTCCGATAATTTTCTCGAACTCTTTCAAAACTATAAGCTCTTCAGTATCAACAGGTTGATTTTCTCCCATTTTTTCGCACTTTAACTCTATAATATTTCGTTATATTTATGGAATTAAAAGAATAATACAATATGATATTTCATTGATTAATAATGTTTATCTATATAATAAATATAAAATAGATCTGTTCCATAAAATATTGCTCAATAAGAATTTGAATATGGAAGTCATCAAAATGTAATTAAATATCTGTAATTTCCTTCAGATTTATGGAAGATTAAATAATCCAATTTTTTAGATTATTAAGTAAAGGAGGAAAGAACGAAAAATAAATCATTTGTAATCATAAAATTGATATTCTTAATAAGTCTCAATTTTACCATGAATGAAACGTCTAAAATTAGAAATTTGAGAAAACGAATTGGACTTCCCCTATTAGTCTGGGGAGGGATCAATATGCTTGCTGCGGTTTTTTATCCATTCTCTACCTCTGATTTGATTAAAGGTATACTACTTCAATCATTTTTTTGGGGACTAATTGATGGAATCCTTGGATTAGTTACTTATTTGCGAAAAAAAGAGTTCAACTTAGAAAGAATAAAAAAAATCTTACTGGTAAATACTTATTTAGACATTGGATATATGGTAATTGGTATTCTCTTGATTATTCTAGGAGGAAATGCATTTCTAATAGGAAATGGACTGGGTGTAATTATTCAAGGATTATTTTTGTTTGTTGTTGACTTAATTCATTACAGACACATTAAATACAGCATTTAAAAGTTTTGAGTGTATGAAGATAAGATTTCTTTTTTATTTATCTCTTTTATGCTCATTCCATAATACTGTTCAATTTGATGCAGATTTCAAAAAAATCATTTTAGTAAATCAAACTTTATTATCATTTATAGCTAATATAATAGTAAAATTATTAGTTGAATTCTAAATCTATTCTATTCCACTTTCTCACAGAAATGTTACCCAAATCTAGAAACCAATTGGAAAATAAGATTCTTCCATATATTATGTTAAAAGATGCGATATCGAGTTCTCGTGAATTAGTAGAGCGTATACTGCCCAAAAATACTACTCCCTCTCTAAGAGTAGGATTAAGGGAAATAGAAAGTGTTTTGGAACAAAATATCGTAAAAGCCGAGGAAAATCTTCCTATTGTTGGCTATCATTTTTCCCTACCAGCTGAATATCTTTTTTGTTTTGAGTGTGTCCCTATCTGCATTGAATCACTTTCATTTATATTAGCTGCATTATTACTGGATGGAGTTGAAAAGTACTATGACATTATGCTTAATTGGGGGCACCCATTCCATACTTGTTCAAGTCAACGAGCGACTCTGGGCTTTTCCTTAGACGATCTTATCAAATTTGATGCGATTATAACCCCTACAGCTCCATGTGATAATACATGTGCGTCTTATCCTTTTTTCTTATATAAAAAAAAAATCCCCTTGGTCATTATGGATTTACCCTACACACATTCAGAAAAAAGCTATGAATTCTTTGCTAGTCAACTAAAAAATGGTCTAAAAAAGCTAGGTAAAATTCTCGGTCAAGAGCCCGATTTTGATAGAATGAAGAAGCATATAGAAATAGAAAACCGAGTTAGTCAAATAAAATTAGAGATTTTTGATCTTATTAGAGCTATCCCTAGTCCTATAGATAACCTTTATAATGCAATCTCAGCAGCTACAACAATTCTATTATCTGGAACAAGGGAGAATATAACATTTTATTCGAAAATAAAAAATATGGCTAAAAAACGATATGTTAACGGAGACCATTATGGGAAAGAGGAAACTATAAGATCTATATGGCCTTATATGCTAACTTTCTTCGATATCTCCTTATGTGAATGGCTCGACCGCGAATTAGGATTGAGCATTTTGTTTGATATTTTTAATTATAGTTTTTCTGATCCAATTGATACAGAGAATGGATTGGATAATATGTTTTTTGATATGGCTAAAAAGACCATGAACTTCCCTATGACAAAACAGAGTACAGAATTATATTACCCTTTTATAGAAGATTGTGTGAAGATGGCTAAAGATTATTCAGCAGATTGTTTTATTTATACCTCGAGTATTGCATGCAAACAATTTGGCTCTGTGCCTAAATTACTACGAGAAGCTTTGCGAGAAGAGGTTGGAATTCCGATGCTATTGATCGAATTAGATGTAGGAGATGCCAGAGTCACATCTATAGATGCTATTAAAAACAAGATCAGTATGTTTACTCAAACTCTTTTATGACTCCTTTATTTAATATTCTACCCAAATTGGCCCAGTATAACTAGTCCTTCCATTATCTCCGATCACACGTATGAGATAATAATCAAAGCCTTGAGTATTCAGAGTCGATGGATTGATAGGGTTATTGCTATATTGATTGATATAGAAATTTCCATTTCGCTCAATACAATACTCCTCAAAGGAAACACCCTCAATCGGCTCGGTATCGCTTATCGTTATATTAGCAACCGGGGCTGATATGTCAATAGTCTTCCATAAGGCACCATTTTTTATAATCTCAACCGAAACATTCCAATTTGGAATTCCGTTTGAATGTGCAATAGCGGATTGGGATTTAAGGGCAACTGGCGAACCATCTTGGGCTAAAAAGACCGATATATTTCTGGGTGAGGTTTCATCACTCACGGTAACCGTTGACCCATCTCCCACTCCGACATTATTTATATCAAACATGAGAATGGGTCGACCATGATCTGCACTTGAAAAAATTCTACCTTGATAAAGACTATCAAACACACTCTCGCGGGTTAAATTGCTCGCGAAAACAGCAGTGATTCCCCCGGGATAGGGATGTTCATTTCTAGTATGCCATAAACTATAAGGGCGCTGATGTCCAATATAAGCACGTGTATGACTGAGACTATGCCCCGGATGGCCATCGTGTTCATCGCTTGAGGAATACATTGTCATTCTGAATCCCATAGAAAAAGCATCGATTACTGACGACCCATGAGTATAGGTGGGAGGGGGATCAATTGCTCCTCGATAATTTAATTCATGTCTTTGCTCAAATAAGCATTCTCCATGTACCGATGTGACCTCCGCAATTCGCACATATTTGGGATTAATTTGGGTCCAGTCTTGAATATATGATTTTTTGGTAGTATGATGTGGTAATGCAAGAGCTTTAGAATTTGTTTGATTGGTAAAATCATCAAGAGCATCCCACAACGCTTCCGTTGTTGGCACTGTCATATAAGAGAGAACAGGATTCTTCAATAATTGGTCACCGCTGAAAATGCAGACATAATGACCCGTATCCACGTTAGTCCATTCAATTCCATGAAAGGTCACAAAATCGTTCGGTTTGTGAAATCTATTTGTAGAAGACTCCAGAAAATCCAGAGATCCTGGAGAGAATAACATGATTTCTCCATGATCGGTAAGCGCATTAAAATCAAGTCGGGCAACATTTTCCGCGTAATAAAAATGCTCGTTCGGTAATCCAGACCCGTCAGAGAGATGAGAATGAGTGTGTATATCTCCCCAATATATCATTGAATTCTGTGTAGTAAAATTCCTTACAATAACAGGATTGCTATAGTAGCTATTTTTTGTGACGCTATCAAAAACCGTAATATAATGTATTCCAGTTGAATTAATAGTTGCGCTAAAGTGATGGATTCCATTATCCTTTCCATCCAAAATTCCATACGCCATATCCGAGCCGAATAGTTGCCCAGTAAATGTATATGGTTCTGGAAGATCGGCGATCGTAGTGTCGAATTTCTCATATGTTGATAAATTATAGGATATTACCGAAAAATTAATCCTCCCTTTATAGATTGCGCTAACCCTCTCAAATGCATCCCACGCTTCCACAGTAATGTCGAAATCTTCACCAACTTGAGCTGTTGATGGAGCATGAATCCATAAAACCCTTGGATAATTATCAAACATCACCCCCAGGTCCAAGTTCACAGCACACCATGATACGATGGGAAACAATATGAACGAAATTTTCGTGAATTGTTTTGAATAATGTGACCAATCTTTCCAAATTCTTTCCAATTTTTGATAAAATATCTGGATCTTCCTTGATTTTCTCTTTAGAATTTCATAAATCAGCAATATAAAGGTATAGCCCAATATTATGAATAGACCTGACCAAATAGCAAATGTGAGAGGCGGATAACCTTTAAAAAGATAGATAGTCAAACTCACGAAACTTATCGAAAGCGAGAGAATGATACCATTTCTTTTCCACGCTAAATCTTTTGCTGCAATAAAATATAATAATCCAATTACAAGTCCAATAAAACTCCAGAAATACCAAAAATAAGTAAAAAATCCAAATAAATAGAGAAATACTCGAGGAATACGCCACCATTTAGACCAATCATAGGTTGAAATATTTTTTGGATCATTTTTCATTTTTTTCTCCTCTAAACCTGATTATAAAAAAACAACATAATGGTAAATTAGAATATTATTCTATTTAATGATTTCAATTTTAACTTGATCTAATATATAATCCATGAGTTTATTTTATGAAGAAGTTATAAATATTGAATGTTCTTCTTTTTTGATTAAATCTTCCTATATATGCTAAGTAATTGATTTGTCTAAAAAACAGAGTGAATTTTTTTTAAAGAAAAGGGGAATTTCACGTGTTATGGAAAAAAAAGAAGTATATTACTATCCGATTTTCAAAAAGTAATAGATATGAACAATAAATAATTCTGATAATTAATGAATAATCAGGAAGTAGAATTTAGAGGTTCTAGAATCCCTAAAAATGAGGTTAAAGTGCTTAAAGAATTAGAAGAGTTGAGTGTAATTAAAAAGTTCTCGAAAGTTTCTAAAGCAGATTGGAAAACGAGAATGGGCTTCTCAGTAGAAGATAATAGAGTTACTCGATTAGGCTTTATTAATTGTGGGTTATCATCCTTACCCGAGAAAATAGGCGAACTTTCTAATTTAAAAGAGATTTTTCTTGCTTCAAACAACCTCAAATCATTGCCATATTCTTTTTTTAATTTAAGCTCTTTAGAAACCCTAGATTTATCCTCCAATCAGTTAGAAACCATCCCAAAATTTATAAGAAAACTTTATGCACTTAAAACATTAAATCTTAATTGCAATCAATTAAATAAGCTTAGCTATTCTATTGGAAATCTTTATGCATTAGAAAAACTAGAATTAAACGAAAACAATTTAATATATTTGCCAGATTCAATTGGAAATCTGAAATCTCTTAAATATCTCTCAATTAGTCAAAATAAAATAAAAAATCTTCCAGAATCGATTGGTTCTCTAACAAATTTAACTAGTCTTTATTTAAAAATGAATAATTTAGAAGAACTTCCAACAACTGTTGGTAATTTGAAATCCTTAAGATATTTATTCTTAAGTCAAAATAACCTAAAATATCTATCAGAGTGTATTGGGAATTTGAGTTCTCTTGAGAAATTAGCTTTAGATTATAATCAACTTACATCTCTTCCTGATTCAATGAGCTCATTGGATCAATTAAAAACACTTTATATTTCCCATAATAAGATTTCTAAGATTCCCAAGGCAATAATCGAGTTAACATCTTGGTCTGAAAATCCATTTGGAGATTCTAAGAAATCTCTTTCGGAAATCCATATGTGGGACAACCCCTTTGATTCTGAAAGTAAATCAAAGTTGAAGCAACTAAAAAAAAAGGGAATTTTTCTTAACTTTAATTCTTAGATTGATTTTCACTGGTTTAAATATCAATCATTTAGAGTAAATTGTCGAAATCCATAAATCTGTTGAATGAAACTTATTTTCATAAAAATGTTCATTAATAAATCAGTTTATTTTTCATTCAAAATGAGATGGAAATCACATTTATTATCTCCAGTGCCTAAAAATTTGGATCTTTTTAACTCAATATTTCTATTAAAATCGTGTAAGGCGGGTTCGTAGAAAGGAATGCACATATCTTTACAAATAGTCTCAATTTTATCTATCCTTTCGGGATTTCTTCTCATGGCTTCTTCATAGGGACACTGGATTATTCTCATCTCCGCTTCATTTTTATTTAAGTAATCTAATTCGTATTTATATCCTTCACAACTCCAAATAAAGGAAATTAATTCAATTAGAGCTTCCAAATCGTTTGAATTAATCTCTAAATATCGCTTTACTCTTCTAAAAATAATTTGGTATAATCTTTGCCAAACCACTGTATCAATTTCCACAGAAGTCTGAAAATCAGATTCATTTTCGAGCTCAATAATCCAAAGACCATCCAAGGTTTTAAAATTTCGTTCAAAATAAAAAAGCTTATCATCATCGTTTACTTTAATAATTGGTTTTATAGTTTCTGGTACTATTTTAGAACCTTTATCTCTATAACTTAGCTCGAAATTACAGATGGTATCTCCCAATCCCATATACTTATTTCTTTCGACTTGAATATTTGGATTGAAATGCTCGATTATATCTTCATAGAACGGAATACACATATCCTGGCAAATTAACGGGATTTTATTATGGCGTTCGGGATTCCTGCTCATTGCTGACTTATACGGACATTTTTCGATTTGAACCACGACATTCTCATTTTCTATTTTAGAATCAAATTCCCATCCTTCAACAGTCCATCGAAAGGTCAATATTTTAAGTAGATCTGCTATTGAGTTACCTTCTATTTCTAAGTAACCTTTTAATCTTCTGATAATGATCTTTAATAATTTTTTCCATACTTCTGTGTCGATTTTTAATGCCCTATCCCAGCCTAACTCATTTTCCGTTTCAATCATCCATAATCCATCCAGTGTTAGGAAATGTCGTTCGAAGAAAAACAGTTTATCTTTATCAGATGCATTTTTCATTTTTTGATACTCCTTTAAGTCGTAAAAAGATTTAACTCTTCAATCCTAAAACAAATAATATATAATAGATTATAAATGAAAGATTAAATAGTTTATAAAAATAGAATTGAAACAAGATGATTGAAGCATTCTTACTTGGTGTATTATTGAGTTTCATCGCGGGGCTTTCCACCTCTATTGGAGGATTGGTAGCGTTTTTCTATAAAGATCCCGGTCCTAAATTTTTATCTATGATTATGGGGCTATCCGCTGGTGTAATGCTTTTTGTATCTTTTGCCGAACTCTTGCAAGATGCAATCGTTACTTTTGATAGTATCTTGATTGGATCACTTTTTTTCTTTTTGGGAATGGGAATTATGTTTGCAATTGATATAATGGTTTCTCATAGGTATCATTTCCAAGAGGACTATTTCAAAAAGGAGTGCACCATTGATGAGCGACTAACAAAAGCTTCCATTTTCGTATTTTTAGGAATTTTTATTCATAACCTCCCAGAGGGCTTAGCAACTGTTGTTGGAACTATAGACAATATTGAGATAGGTGTCATTCTAACTATCGCAATAGCACTTCATAATATTCCAGAAGGTATCGCGGTCGCCATTCCTACGTGTGAATCGATGCAAAGCAAAAAGAAAGGATTTTTCTGGGCTTTTTTGAGTGGTATGTCTGAACCCCTAGGAGCAATTGTTTTCGGACTGATTTTTCTTCCATTTATCACCCCATTAATTTTATCAGCACTATTAGCAGTTGTTGCTGGAATCATGGTGTATGTGTCTATAGATGAATTATTACCTGTATCTCATTGTTTTGGAAATGAAAAATGGTCGATCATAGGGATAGTTGTTGGGATGTTCGTTATGGCATTGAGTTTGGCAATTTTGGAAGTTTAAACTTTTTTTTTCCCTTTTTATAAGAAAGTTCTTCAGAATGTTAAGGAGCTATTGAAAAGACTTAAAAAACCATCAGTATTAATCAATTAAATCATTTTAAAATAAATTATTCTATTATCATAAATGTGAATCTAATGCTATTCTCGAATTTACTCATTTTTATAGGCGAAAATTTTTTTATAATCGATTACGCCATAGCTGCGTTCATTCTCATCATTGTAGTATTCCTATTTCTCTTTAAAAAGATCACTAAATTCGTTCTATATCTATTTTTACTTGGATTTGCAATAGGCTTACTATGGGAAATCCCATTGGGGCTTGCCAGAGAATTAGAAATACCAATTGCCACCTTTTCGGGCTCGAGACCTTTGGCACCGTTTCCTATCCATGGAATAATTCACTCTGTCTGGGACGGAGGAATTTTTCTAATCGGTGTGGGTTTTATCCGTCTATATTCAAAAGAAAACTATTTTTCCACTTTCAATATCAAGGAATTAATTATTTTAGAAATTTGGGGTCAAATTCAATCTCTACTTATCGAAATTAGCAGTATTTTAGGTGGTGGTTGGGAGTATATACCCTGCTGGTGGAATCCATGTCTCTTTTGGATGAACGGTCATCCCTTTACTCTATTCCCACAGCTAGTTTGGTTCTTTGCTGCTATATTGTTCTATCTCATCGCTATTAAAATTAATAAGAATATAAAGGAATAAAACTGATATCGTGAGGCTATAAAATTTTTACATTTATTTTTCTTTTTGAATTTTAAGGAAAAATATTTGTTAAGTTATATTTTGACTTCAAAACATATTAAAAATTCGTTTTGCGTTACTAAAAAAAATTTTCTCATAAAAGTCGTGAGATAAATCAAATTCTAATAATCCTTGGGTGGAATAGTTATATTTATATGGAATGTTAGGGAAATCACTCCCAAATAAGATTTTATTTTCATATGAAATTAACTGCTCTGGTGTGGGTTGCCTCGATTTTCTTTCTGGAAAAATATTATCAGGTATAAATATCATGGTCGTGTCCAAATAAAGATTATCATATATATCTAAAAGTTTTAAAAATTTTTGATATTCAAATGCCCCCATGTGGGCGACAATCACATTAATATTAGGATATTTTTCAATAAATTTTTGAAAATTATCAAATCCCACATATTTATTCCTATATGGTGCTGTTCCCGCATGTATATTAAGCCATTTTCCCCTATCGATAATCAATTTATAGATCTCATCCATCCTTTCATCAAAAGGATAAAATTTCTGAACTAGGGGCTGAATTTTGATCCCCTGAAAATTATACGTATCAAAAATTTTCTGGATATAATCAACTCGGTTATTGTCTTCTGGCCACACACATCCAAAAGGTATCGAATTTTTATTATTAAGAGCAAATTCACGAATCCAATCGTTTATATATTCAGCAACACCTTTTTTATGCGCATAATTGTAGGTGGTAAAATATTGAACATTATGTTTTTTTAAAGTACTTATTAATTCTTCAGTAGGATATTTATATTCAACGGGCCATCCTCTAATCTTTCCCTCATCATCTCTTCTCTCAAAAAACCTCCAAATAGCTTTGAATATTTCAGGTGGGAAGAGGTGTACATGTGAATCGATATATTCAAAATCCATGTGGGTATAACTCATTGAATTAAGTAAAGCATATTTCAAATAAAGCATTTTGTTTGGATTAGATAAGGAAAAAGATAACAAAAATAATGAAAAAAAGTGAAAAAAAAGAGTTAATCTTCTCTTCGAATAAGGACTTTGAGTTCGTTCTTCAATAAATCTCGGATAGCGACACGAATTACTTCAGATCGATTTGGGTAATAATTTGCATCTACCAGCTCCTCAATGCCTTTGATATACTGTTCGGGGATATGGCAGGTTACAAGTTTAATTTACAACACCTATTTTTAGTATATGTTTAATAAACGTTTTATTATACTTAACAAGCGAAAAATCAATAATATATTAATATAATATTAGAATAATACTACCTCTAAAGTGCTATTCTGGTATTATTGTGATTATATCTCAATAATACAATTTTAAAAAAATGGAAGTAAAAAATTGAGAGAATTAATTTATAAATAAATAAAAAAACAGATTATTATTTAGGCATACCCTGCTCATTCCATCCACGTATTTTGTAATATTTTGGAACAAACTCACTAAGCGGAGGGGTATAACCTTTTGTTCCGCCTTTTTCTATTGGAATGAAAAACCGTTTTCCCACCGTATCATCATCGCTGGATAATCCACATTCTAAATTATATTTACGTTTTAGATTGAAAATCCTCTCTCCCGCGTTAACCCAAGAATCAACAGTATAATCTCGACCCGTAATAGCATTCAATCCTTCTACCCAAGGAGAAATTTTATTAATAAACCAGAATCCAAAGATACAACCCCCACTTGCTCCATAAGCTTCGCTCGAATTCTGAATTTTTATCACTGCATCAATTACCTCATCTTCTTCTGAAAATCGGTCAATTTTCTCTGTTAATCCGATCTCTTCTTTCAGATTCATTCCAAATGACAGATGCATTGGTTCATAGCAATGATATGCGCCTCGGCTTGAAGTGGCGTAATCCAGCGCAGTCAAATTACTTGAGCGCGGTTCATGTGCCGGTACTTCTAAACCTTTCCCCGTGACATCGAATTCTTCTGGGAGATCATGAATTTTTCGAAACCTATCCACTCCTTCCGCTAAGTCTTTTCCAATTCCTTCCTTGTTTGCGGTCATCTTGATAAGGTTTTCTACAGGCTCAGTTGAACCCCATATCTTATATCCGCTCTCGCTTTCAGAATCTTCTTCGAATCCGAGAGAATCTAAATCGATATCTAGAAGACCCATTTCAGTAGCTTCAAGAAAACATCCCAAAGTACTTCCCAAGGAGATGGTATCAATTCCAAGGTTATTTGTTATTATATTCCATTTTATTAAGGTTTCTAAATCATCAATATAAAGGTTAGCTCCCAGCATCGCACATGTTTCATATTCGGGCCATGCAACCCAATCCCCTTCATATTGTAATTCACCTCGGCATCCTACGGGACAATTGAAGCATGCGCTAGTTTTTAACTCTCCTCGTGCTTGCATGGCATAATATCCTAAATTTTTCGTACCTTTCCACCGACTTTCTGAATAATTTTTGATGGGTATGTCCCCGAATCTCACATAATTATCCATATGAATAACAGTGCCGGAATCTTTCATGATATTAGCCAAGGGACTGGCTTTTACTAACTCTTGTATTGATTTCGCTGCATGCAGAACCGCATCTTTATTACTTACCTCAACTTTATTGCTACCTTTCACGGCAATGGCTTTTAAATTCTTATTTCCCATTACCGCTCCTAATCCACACCGTCCCGCAGCATGATCTCCTTCATTTATTATAGAGGCATATCGCACCAAATTTTCTCCCGCAGGCCCAATGGACGCAATCTTTAATGTGTCATCGTTAAATTCCTTCTTAATTAATGATTCGGTTTCATGGATTCCTTTACCCCATAATTGAGTTGCATCTTTCAGTTCTATGTTACTATTTTTTATGGAAATAAATATGGGTTCTTGACTTTTTCCCTCAAAAACTAAATGATTATGTCCCGCCGCTCTCAATTCCCTTCCAAAAAAACCTCCTGCTGAAGATTCTCCCAATATATTAGTTAAAGGGGATTTAGCCATTACGAAGTGCCTTCCTCCGAATGGGATGGCGGTTCCGGAAAATGGACCTACGGAAAAAATTAAGAGATTATTTTCATCAAATGGATCCGTCTCTGGAGAGACTTCATTTGTAAATAGGGCCGCTGCCACTCCAGACCCACCAATATATTTTTCTTCTAATGATTCTGAACCCTCCTCTATTCGTATTTCTTTAGTTTTTAGATTTATTCGTGCAATTTTTTCCATTTCACTCACCATATGTTAATTTCAATTCCTCATACTATCTTTTGGTTTTCTCACTTATAAAGTTTGAAAAGAATGTATATGATTGATAAGAATGAGAGAATTTCCTCTACGATATGTACCCTTGAATACGTCGAGAAAATATTGATCCGTATGTATTAAAATCCAGTTTCAAGCATCTTTAAAAAATCAATATAAAAAGTCTAAATCCATCAATAAAAATATAAGATATAAAAAAAATAATATAAATGGGAGTTCTTTAGAGAAGATATTGTCCGTGCGGTCAATATTTGCCAAAGAATCTAAAGACTCCCATTTTAATTTTGGTTTTTATAATTACTCTCGGGCTCTTCGGGATTGATATTAATCTTTTTTGGCGGTTTTTTTCCTATCTTTATTCTCAACAATCCATTTTTCATTTCCGATTTGATATTCTCTTCATCAGCATTTGAGGGAAGAGGAATATCTAAATTTACATCGGAATCATAAATCGTCGTAAAGATATGCTTAAAAAATTGCCCTCTACGTACTTCTGACGTGTTCGATCCAACTTTTTTACGTTTTTCTGGATCCTTCTTTCTCTCGGCTTTAATATTCAAATGTCCGCTAATTAAAGATAATTCCACTTCATTTTTAGATAGTCCTGGTAATGGTACTCTTACCAAATAATCCGATTCATATTCCTCCAATTCATAGGGCACCCATCCTTCAAAGCTTTCCATGCAATCTTTTAAATGACTCATTATGCCTCTTATCATATGGGGCATCTCCTTGCTAAAAAAAGCTGTTCCGACTTTTACATTCGCATTTCCTTCAGATCCATAACACATTCTAATTTATACCTCCTAATTTTTTTAAATTTTTTTTTATTTGTTTAGAAATTTTCAAATTCCTCATCGTCTTCTACTATTGGTATTGGTTTAGCTTCTTGTTCTCGTCTTTTTTTAAGTTCCTTTAATACTGCTTCATAATGCGTGATCTGCTGGTCTAATGAGTCGATTCTGTTGCTCAATCTTTCTTTATAATTTCTCAGTTCTTCAACTCTTCTTTCAATTCGTTCTAAATTTTCTCTTGAAATATCTTCCTCATCGACTTCAATTCCAAAATGTTTATCACAGAACGGAAAACAGCTAAATACGTTCTCCATATTCTCGTCTATATTGATTCCTTGTAATAGAGTTCGAATGAATTTCCCTAATGTTTGTAGACTCGGCTCAAAATTACCCTTCAACGCTTTCTTCAATTCTTCTTTTCCCTTCTCACTGATTGTATAGATTTTCTTCTTTCGATTATTTTCATCAACGATTTCTTGGACATTTACCAACTCTTTTTTAAAAAGCCGTTCTAACAACGGATAAATCGTACCAGCAGACGCTTTCCACATAGGCTTGAATTTCTTGTTTATTTCTTGAATTATGTCATACCCTGTCAAATTTGGTTGGTTTTTTATCAATGAAATTACCAAAAGTTCTAAACCCGATAAAGATCCCTTATGATATCCGCTAAACCTTTTACCAAAAAACATTTTTACACTCCTCCAAAATCCTTCACCGTAATTATTTTCCTTTTTTCATTTCTCATTTTTGATCGAACATTATGTAGAATTATTAAGAACTATCTTTTTTTTTAGATTTGTTTAAAATTGATTGATATTGAACAGAGACGGATTCACACAATTCAACTGGAATATCGTGTTCTATTTTGCAACAAATTTCGTTTAAAAAATTTTCATCTTCGATTTCAAATATATTTGATATGACAATTTTCATAAGTTTATAGCGATAGATCAATTGTTCTGCAATAATTTTTCCTTTTTCTGTGAGCCTGATCGCACTTCTTGGTTTCCAATTAATCAACCCCAAATCTTCTAACTTATGGAGCATATCAGAAACCGATGATGGTTTCACATTTAATCTCAGAGAGATTTCTCCATTAGAAACCCAGCCACCATGCTTAGTCTTTGATATTAAATAAATAATTTTTAAATAATCTTCTTGACTCTCAAATAAATTAGTTTTTATCAAGTTCTTCACCAAATCTTTTCTCAATAATTCTATTATAGTTCCATCGAGACAAATTCGTTTTTAATCTGAATATGTTTAATATTCGATTTGTTATATATCATAAAGAAATCTACCTTAATAAATATCACGGATCGAACATTATGTATTATTAGTATTAGGAATTTTTCTATTTGTTTAGCTTTAGTTCAGCATTATAGGTCTGATATATTTTATGCAATATAAGGATAAGCTAACTTATTCAGAATCTATCTATTGAAAAGTGTATTATTTCATAGGAATATGATACTAGGTGAAAAAATAGTTGCTGCCTAATTTTGGATGAATTATCGTAAAAAGAAAATAAATTACTCAAATCTAATAATTCTCTTGTAAGAATATGGCTAAGATGGTCAATACGGCTCCTATATATGGAACTATCATTCCGATGCTAGGAAACACATTTGACCAGAAATCTTGCGTGATGGATCCGATTATCCAAAATAACGTAGGTGCTAAAATTAGGAATAATGCAGAAATGAACCAGAGTAGTTTAATTTTTTTGATTTTCCATTTCCTCTTCCAGACAAGTAGGGATGTCGTGAGTAATATAGTCGAAAATAATGTAATTACCAATAATTCTAAAATTCCACCTAAAAGTGCTATAAAGCTGTCATTAATAAATATTATAGAATCCTCGATATCAATATTTAAGGGAAAATACCAAAATATTATGTTATCACCGGGTTCGATTAATTGGGCCGCTGGGGTAACGGCAGCGATCACACCTAGAATACCACCGATAAATGGTAAAAGCCATATATATTTATTATAGTTTTCTATGTAAACCATAACTCATCAATTTTACTTTTTAGTTAATAATCAATTCTGTTTATAATCTGCTGATCTGAGATTTATTCGATGATATTAAAGGATATTTATTATTCTTTTATCAACCAAAACCATAAACTGGGTGAAAATAAAGAATATCAAATAAAAATCTAATGAATCCTCTCTAATCCTCAAATTTTTTTTTTTGGAATTATAAAACAAAAAGTCGTTCCTTCTCCGAGTTTACTCTCGAACCAGATTTCTCCTCCATATAACTTAGCCAGCCGCTTGGTTAAGGGCAGTCCTAATCCTGTACCCTCCCTTTCCTTTACCAAGGGATTATTTGTCCGTTCAAATTCTTGAAAAACCAATTCAAAATCTTCCTGAGGAATCCCTATTCCAGTATCAATAATGGAGAATTCAAAAAAGAGAATACAAGAATGATAGAGCATAAAAATATAAAAGAATGAACGATGATATACAAAATTTAAATTATGATTCCTCTTTTTCCCCTTTCTCTTCTGAAGCTTTCTTTTCCTCTTCGGTGAGGAATTTTTTGTAGGTTCCTTTTATTTCTTCGAAATTTAATGTAATAAGGGTGTGACCGCGATGATTTTTTTCAAATTTGCTAATTAATGTCATATTTCCTGGGTCATCTGGGCGAATCAATACATATTCTCTACATTTAATACATGCTCGGGCGCGCAATGTCCTAATTTCCTCTGTTTTTATTTTTTCTCAATTAATATTAATTAATATCCAAAATCCTACATTATGAAATATTGCTCAATATTTAACTTTAATTCCTATAAATTGTTTATATCCTTCTTATTAGTGAAGTGTAGGTACAAGTCTCTCTTTATGGTCCTTAATTATTGACTGAAAACATCTAAGACATAAGCTAGTTTCCTTTATATCAATAACCTTCACCAGTTCTTTTACGGTGAGAAATTGTAATGAATCTGCGTTGATGTGGTCTCGGATATTTTCGATAACCTCTTTCTGATCTTCCGCTATTGATTTATAACCAATCAATAAATCCTTATTGGAAAAATTCTGGTTGAATTGACAACTCTCAGTAATGACCGGGGCGCTAACTCTCACGTGAATTTGATTTGCTCCAGCATTCTTGAGCATTTTTATGATCCTTTTCATTGTTTGTCCGGAAATAATGGAGTCATCTACGAGGATCACGTTTTTACCTTTCACAATGGGGGTAATGGGATTTAATTTTTCTTTAATATCTTCAACTTTCAATTGCCATACGTATCGATTCTTAATCAATCCTTCTTGATAAGGTGATCCTGACTCCCACGCATATCCCATCGCAGCGCTCCTCCCTGAATCGGGAACTGGCACCACTATGGCATCCTTAAAATTGATAGCATCTTTCTTGGCTAATTCTCTACCGAGATTATATCTTATATCAAATACAGATTTTTTCTCTATAATAGAATCAGGGCGAGCAAAATAAATGTACTCAAACACACATAGCGAACCATGCTTAGAGTCAGTAAACTTATCAGATATCATGCCATCTACAGGGTCTATCTTAATTATTTCCCCTGGTCTCACATCTCTTACCAATTCGGCCCCTATCACATCTAAAGCACTACTTTCTGATGCAAAAATCTGAAATATTTTCCCTTTTCTCGAAGTTTTCCCATAACAAAGAGGTTTAATCCCACAACTATCTCTGAGAATGTATAAATCGCCTGGTTTAGTCAAGATGGATACGCAATATCCACCTTCTATAATTGAAAAGGCCTTTTTTAATGTATCTAAGAAGTTTCCATTGAGGGTGAACAAGGAGGAAATGAGCATTGAGACCAGTTCAATATCCGTATTTCCGGTGATAATACGTCCCATATTTTCTAATTGCCTTTTTATTTGTATATAATTTGTCAGCTTACCATTCATCGAGATAGAAAATTCTAATTCATCAGATTGATAATGATACGGTTGAGCTTCTTCGATCTTTAAAAAATCTCCTTCACCATAGCAGACATGTCCAATTCCGACGTTGCCATAAATATTTTTAAGTACGGATGGAGTGAGAACTTTTGAGACCATACCTCTATCTTTATAAGTAGTAAGAGTTCCCGAGCAATTGCTCACGGAAAGTCCCGCAAAAATTTGGCCTCGATGTTGGAGTGCCATAAGTCCGCTATATATTAAACTTGGAACAGAATAACTAAAATCATTGCAACTTATGGCAAAAATACCACAATGTTCGTTTATTCCTTTGTTTTTATTCGACATATTAAACAATTTGGTTTAATATTAAATTTCCATTAAATTTGGGATAGTCGAATCATATTTTTCTTTTATTTCTTTAATGTTGAGTATTATCTCTCCGGAAGAGAAACCCGCGATTTTTATTTTCGGTTCTGAGGTGATGTGTCCTAAGCGATAAATTGGAACCTCTAACTTATTAGCTAAAGATTGTATTTCTTCCAAATTTTTCGGATCTACTTCGATGATGAATCTTCCTACACTCTCACTATATAATAATTCGAATTCATTCAAATTTTCTTTGGTTAAGATATCCAGATCTAATGCAGCACCATATTGTGTTTCAAAACACATTTCAGCAATGGTAATTATAAATCCACCTTTATTAATGTCGTGATTAGCTTTGACCATCTTTTTTTTATAGAGTGTCTCTAATAGCTCCCATGTACTTTTTACTCGCTCCTCATCAACCTTCGGCGGATTTCCCCCTTCTATATTATGTATAACAGAATGGTATTCAGAGCCCCCAAGTTCTGCTTTTGTTTCTCCAATTAATACAATCGCATTTCCAGGTTCCTTAAAGGGCATTGTTATGATGTTTTCTTCGCCTTCAATCAATCCAACGATCATGATTTGAGGGGTGGGTTTAATTGCGGTTTTGGTCACTTCATCTTCATTATAAAACGAGACATTTCCTCCAACAACGGGAATCCTAAGTGCCTTGCAGAAATCTGCCATCCCTTCTACCGACTTGGAGAAATACCAATAGGATTCGGGCTTTTCAGGATTGCCAAAATTACAGCAATTAACCATTGCCATGGGTTTCGCACCATTCGAGATAATATTCCCACAGACCTCCACTAGATTTCCTTTTGCCCCATTATATGGGTCGAGATAACAATGCTTAGAATTTGATCCAACACTGGTCGCGATGAATTTATCTTCATCCATAATTCTTAACACTCCCGAATCACCGCGACCACATTTTACAACCGAGCGAATCCCAACTTCATGGTCATATTGTCGATAAATCCATTCTTTATTACAAATATTTTCTGAGGCTATGAGTTTGTAAAGAATTTCTTTATGAGAAAGATTGGTTTGTGGTGTTTGTTGAGTAATAAGACCATCCAAGTATTCAGGTCGCTTTTCCTCACGTTCTTTCATAGGAGATTCTGATAGCGCAGTTGCTGGGAGACTTACCACTAAATTCTCATCATCATAAACTTTAAGCACTTTCGAATCATCTGTCCTTCCAATGACGGCATGTGCCATTTCATATTTTCTAAAAATTCTCAAAATCTCATCAAGACCGTCTGGTTTCACGATAAATGCCATTCTCTCTTGTGATTCGGAAAGCATAATTTCAAATGAATTCATACCTGGTTCTCTGGTAAATATTTTTTTCATATCCACTTTCGCTCCTGTTCCTCCATCTCCTGTCAGTTCGCTTAAGGCACAAGATAATCCTCCTCCGCCAAGATCTTTTAAGCCTCTTACATAGCCCGTATCAATTGCTTCTAATGTGGCTTCGATGATTAATTTCTTGGTGAAGGGGTCACCAATCTGTACTGCTGGGCGATCTTCTTCGGATTGTTCGGTTAATGTCCGAGATGCGAAGGTGACTCCATGGATACCATCTCTTCCCGTTGATCCTCCCATAAGCACGATATAATCTCCAGGATTATATGCCCTACTTGGAGCATGTTCAAAATCCTCTATAGTACCTAATCCGATACACGCAACATTAACTAGACAATTATTTCTGAAGCTTTTATCAAACTCGACTTCTCCCCCAATTGTGGGAATACCTGTACAATTTCCATAATCCGCAATCCCTTTTACCACATATTTAAACAACCACTGCGAATGAGGGTCATCTTTGAGGGGACCAAATCGTAATGGATCTAATAATGCAATAGGTCGAACGCCCATACATAAGATGTCTCTGATAATTCCTCCGATACCCGTTGCCGCTCCATGGTAGGGTTCTATTGCAGACGGGTGATTATGTGATTCGATTCTAAATGCTAAACAATATCCATCTCCGATATCTATAACCCCCGCATCTTGTCCAGGTCCAGCTAACACATAATCATATTTTTTTTCAGCATCTTCAAAAAGTTTTAATTTTGGTCGTGAAGATTTATAGGAGCAATGTTCAGACCACATTACATCAAACATTCCTAATTCCGTGATAGAAGGCTGATGCTCTAAATTCGCATTAATATATTTAATCTCGTCTTCAGTTAAATCCACTTCCAATTCATCCTTTCCCACTTTAACCTTTGTCATCTAAATCTCCCCCGACGTAATGAAATGTATCATAGATTGAAAAAATTTTATGCCATGGGTGGTTTTATTTGGACTAAGGATCATTTCTGAAGCACGTTCTGGATGAGGCATTAGTCCAAGACATTTTCTTTCTAGATCGCATACTCCAGCTATATTATCCAATGAACCATTTGGATTTGAAGCATCTCCCACACTTCCCTGAGGATCTGAATATCGAAAAATAATTTGTTTATTTTCTTTAAGTTCAGTAAGCTTATCTGTAAAATATCGTCCCTCCCCGTGAGCAACTGGGATATCTAAGACTTGCCCTTCCTTCATTTGATTTGTAAAGGCAGTGTGAGTGTTTTCCACTCGAATATGTACCCATTTACAGATGAATTTCAGCGAGTCATTTTTTAGTAGGGCTCCTGGGAGCAATTGAGCTTCCGTGAGTATTTGAAAACCATTACAAATGCCGAGGATCGGTTTGTCATCCTTAAGCATCTTTTTAGCCTCTTCAATCGCAGGGCTATGGGCGGCTATTATTCCTGAACGCAAATAATCTCCAAATGAAAATCCACCCGGAAGGATGGCGGCGTCAAATTTAGAGCCCACAAATTCATTATGCCATATGAGCTCCGCTTCTATATTCATAACTTCATTTAAAACATGAAGTGTATCTAAATCGCAATTAGATCCTGGAAATTGAATGACAGCTACTTTAATACTCATTTTAGTTTAACTATGTTCAGTTACATTTAAGATGTGAAGATCCTGAGTTACTGGATTGAAAATTCTTAGTTCGTTGCACATATCGGTTATGATTTCCTCTGCTTTTTTGGAATTCTCTGCCTCTAGTGATATTTTTAAATATTGTCCGCTTCTTACGTTCGATATCATTGAGTATCCCTTCTTAGCCAGTAAATCGCGCTGAATACTTTCACCCGTAGGGTCTCTGGCTTTTTCCTTGTTAGTCAGTACCACTTCTACTACAAAATCTTTTAATTCTTCTAATCCCATTTTTTATGAAAAAAAAGGCGTTTATATTTAAAATAATTCCTATTAACTTAAAAATAATTCTTACGGATAAATACCGCCGAAATTGAGTTTGCTTAATTCTTGAAAACCATAATACTTAAAAAGAATACCATTTTTGAGTATAAAATTGGTATAGATTTATCTGAGGGCGATAAAAATACTTAATAATGTAAGAAATAGAAATGCAAGAAGCACAAATCCAAACGCTCGTGAAATATCATGAGGTAATTCATCTTCTTCCGTCTCTTCAACTTTTTGCGCACTGATTTTTCGAAAATTAATTATTAAATAGAAAAATCCCACAGTTGTCGAAAGAATTGCGATTGTTAGTAGAATAGTTTCAATTATCATTATTAAAAAGTACAATTTTGATAATTAATATAATTTTTGTTTTTCGCTGATTAAAGATAGTCCCGTTTTCTGAGATTTGTTTTTATTCTCTTTTCAACATTTCCTACGTCTGGAGAAAATTCTTGCCCTGTAATTCGCTCATAACTTCTCATATACCGTTTTGCTAGTTCAATTTTGATATCATCTGAGATCGGGGGGATCTCTTGTTCGGGCCTAATATTTGGGAAAATATCCGGATAGGTGTCCATTAACCAACCTCGAAATATCTCTTTATCTAAAATATCGGGTTCTTCATCTTTTTGAAATCTTTGTTCAAATGTATTTTCAATCCAAAATCGTGAGGAGTCTTGGGTATGAATTTCATCTATGACCATTAAATCCCCGTCTTTTATACCGAATTCATATTTAGTGTCTACTAGGATCAATCCATTCTTTTTACAGTATTCTTGTCCAAATTTGAATAGTTTAATCGCAGCTTCTTCCATTTGGTCATAAATTTCTCTTTCAACCATACCTTTTTCAATAATCTCGTCTGCAGGTAAGTAAATATCATGACCAGATTCAGCTTTGGTAGAGGGGGTTACTAGAATTTCCTCTAACTTTTCATTTTTTTTCATTCCTTTTGGAGGCATAATACCCGATGTGGGCTTCCCTTTTTGGTAGTTTCTCCATGCAGTTCCCGTTAAATATGCCCTTACGATTATTTCAACTGGGATGGTTTCACATTGGTGAACGACAGACACATTTGGGTCGGGAACTTCGATGAGGTGATTTTTTATAATGTCTTTTGTCTTTTCGAACCAAAATGAAGATACTTGGTTTAACATCTGTCCCTTGAAAGGAATTGTAGTGATGACGCGATCAAAGGCTGAAAGCCGATCAGAGGCGATTATAATTCGCTTATCATCTGAAATATAATTATCTCGAACTTTCCCTCGGTATAATTTCCCTAATTCGGGTATCTCTGTTTTATTTAGGGTAAACTCAAACTGTTTTTTAATCAAATCTTCAATATTTTCCACAACCATATTTAGAATAATTGCAGTAAGAATTAAAAATCTATTAATAATGGAGTATTAACTGAATAATTATTTAATATGTAGAGGATTGTGGTTAGTAAGTTCCCTACTTTTTATAATATCGCCCATCATTAAATTCCTTTATATCATATTTCTTTCGGTTTTTTTTCATCTTTTCCACGAATGATTCAGATAGATCAATATTTAAAACATTAATGAAACTTATTAGATATATGAATATGTCCGCCACTTCCGCTTTTATATTATTATATAATTCCTTATCATTCAAGATATCTTTTCTAGCATAATCAACAAAAAGAAAGAGTTCTGAGAGTTCTGCTAATTCAATTTCCATTGCTTGAATCAGATTTTTTGGGGTATGATATTTTTTCCAACCTCTTTTTTCAACAAATCTTTTCACTGCTGTTTTAAAAAAGGAAATTTGAGTATTAGAATCATTGATCTTAGTGTCTGGATCCATAATGATCTATAAAACAATACAATCCAAAATAAATTTAATTTTCTCTTATGGATCGAATAAAATCACAAATAATCTCGTTGTAGGTTTCCTTTCGTTGAGCTGGACCAAAATGACCTGCCATGTCGATTATTTCTAATCGAGAATTCGGGATCATCTTTGCTAAACTCTCTGACATCTGTTCTGGCGCGAAATTATCAAGTCGGCCGCCAATTATCAATGTAGGACATTTGATATATGAAGGATCATAATCTTTTATCTCATTTATCATTCCAAAGATTTGCTCTTCTATATGCATTAATAGCTTTTCTCTTGACATCTTCACGTTATAGAGAGAATTTGATAATGCTTGTACTATATATGGAGTAGTCTTATCTAAGATATTACCAATAGAATTATTAAGAACATCTAAAAAATTCATCCGCACCATATATGGCAAAAGATTATAGAAGATATTTCGAATCACATTATCCGTATTAATGTATCCCGAATTGAGCAAGATAAGAAATTTCACATCCTCCAAATGCTTCTTACATATGAGTTGCGCTATCATTCCTCCGACTAAGGAATGTCCTATTATTCCGTAGGGCCCTTTAATACCGAGATGATCCAACAAATCTTCGAGATCTCGAATAATTTGATCTCGAATATTTTCTGAGAGATTTAATTCTTTTGGATGGTCGCTACGTCCGTGCCCTAATGCATCGAAACAAATAACACGATAATATCCTTTTAACACTTTTATTTGTTCTTTGAAGAAAGAAACAGAAGATGCAAATCCATGGAGTAATATCACCGTGCAATGTCTCGAATGAGGGTTAAATTCCTCATAATATAACTTATAACCCTCTTCGTTTTGGAAATAAGGCATTGTTTTTAGAGTGCGACACGTGAATTATCTTATATTTTTTGCAATATTAGATAACAAAAATATTTTTCTTTTTTCCAATTACCCTTAAATATATTCGGATGGATATTATGTCAAAACACTATTACACTCTAGCAGAAAGAGTTCGATCATTTTAGAAAAAATTAAAAAAGAATGAATAAATATAAGTTAAAAATTGTTATAATTAAGCGATCTCCGAATAATATCCTTCCACGCGTTATATAATTTATTTCGGCGCTCTTTACTCATTTTCGGTTTGTATATTTTATCAACTTTTCTGATCTCTTTTAACTGATCTCTAGAGTCCCAGAATCCGGTTTTTAAACCTGCAATGAAGGCAGCACCTAATGCAGTGGTCTCTGGATTTTGCGAATGTTCGACTTCCATTCCTAGAATATCCGCAAGGAACTGAAGTATATAGGTATTTTGAGAAACACCGCCATCCGCTTTTATTATATCTACATGGATTCCCGTATCAGCAATAATCCCTTCAACGAAGTCTTTTATTCGAAAGCAAATTCCGTTAAGAACGGCTCGCACGATATGTTCTTTTTTTGTTTGCATACTTATACCAAAAATATTACCCCTTGCGGTAGGATCCCAGTATGGAAAGGAGATTCCACTCGAAAATGTTGGTAAAAAGAAAACTCCGCCAGTTGATTCGACACTCTTAGCCATTTCCTCCGTTTTAGCCGGATCGTCATAAAGCTCAAGTTCCTCCTGTATCCAATCAATTATATTCCCTGTATTGTGAGACAAGCCTTCAAGAATGTATCTAACTTCCCCATCAAGCCTCCATGCAACTAAGGGATATAGCTTCCTTTTTGACGCGAATGGCTCATCTCCGGTATTTAAATCTACAAAGGAACCCGTTCCATTCGTTACTTTCATATCACCATAATCAAAACAACATTGTCCAAATAGAGAGGCTTGTTGATCTGCGATAACACTACGAATAGGAATGTCTCCGTTCCCAAAAAGTTTCGTAACCCCAAAATCTCCATTCGTATCCTTTATTTCAGGAAGTATGTGTACGGGAATTTCTAATTTATCAACTACGATAGAATTCCAATCTAAAGTAAAAGGATCCAACATTCCGGTCGAAGAACAATTTGAATAGTCAGTGGCGTGTACTCTCCCACTTGTCAAATTCCATAAAACCCACGTATCTATAGTACCCCAAGCAATTGTAGTCTTTGGGTCTTGGATGAGTTCATTTACTTTTGGGTTATGTTTGAGAAAATAAGATGTGCGAATAGAAGCATAATCCGAGTTAAATTGGAGCATCGAAGCCGTAAGCATTTTTGTACTTTTCGTCAAGGCATGCGCAACCTTGGCAAATCCGCGTAAAAATCTAAAAAAGAAACTATTTGTCATTTTTTCCGCATATTCTGCAGCGCGTTTATCTTGCCATGTGATAATATTTGAGTATAATCTTCCATCGCGTTTATCCCACATACAAAAAGAAGCTCTCTGCGTAGTGATACCCATACATTGAATATCAGATGCATTCAAGTTCTTTTTTTCAATAACTTCTTCAATGGCTTCCTTGCTATATTGCCAAATTTGATTTGGATCTTGCTCAACTTGCCCTTTCTCGTTCATAATATATTCGGGTCGACGCCTTGCCTCTCCGACTATTTCTCCTTGCTTATCAAAAAGTAAAGCCTTTATATTTGTGGTGCCTATGTCCAATACTAGTATTACGTTTTGTTCCATTTTCATCAGCCTTATACAAATTAATTCTAAATCTGTATGATATTTCAATTAAGTCATATATAATAATAAAACTTATCTTCAGATTGAAATTCCAGCATATCAAATCCGATACTAATTTAAGTTGACATTGATATAGGATCACATTTTATTCTATATGTGAACATTGAATTTATCAAATATCTTAAAAAGAGCTCATAGGTGAGATAAATGAAAGTTATCATGGTTATGTTCGATACGCTGAATAGAAGGTTTTTGCCTCCATATGGAAATTCCTGGGTGCAAGCACCGAATTTTGAACGCCTTGGAACAAAAAGCGTAATCTTTAATAATTGTTATGCGGGAAGTATCCCGTGTATGCCCGCTCGGAGAGAAATCCATTCTGGAAGATATAACTTCCTCCATCGCAGTTGGGGACCATTAGAACCATTTGATGATTCGATGCCCCAAATTCTCAGAGAAAATGGAGTCTATTCTCACCTCGTTAGTGATCATTATCATTATTGGGAAGATGGTGGTGCCACATATCATAATCGATATTATAGCTGGGAACTTTCCAGAGGACAAGAAGGAGACTTTTGGAAAGGAGAAATAAATGACCCAACAATTCCTGAACACGTTAAAATCGCACGAGAGACACAGACTATTGAAAGAATGGGTGACACCTGGCGTCAAGATTGGGTAAATAGAAAATATATGAACACAGAAGAGAAATTTCCTCAAGCCAAGACTTTTCGAAAAGCAATGGAATTCTTAAAAACTAACTATGAGGCGGATAATTGGTTTTTACATATCGAGACTTTCGATCCTCATGAACCTTTTTATGTACTGGAGAAATATCGAGAGCTTTATTCAGATGAATATGATGGACCCCATTTCGATTGGCCAGATTATTCTATAGACGACACCTCTCCCGAACAAAAAGAGCATATACGTTTCCAGTATGCGGCATTAATTAGCATGTGCGATCACTATTTGGGAAAAATTTTAGATTTCATTGATGAGAAAGATATGTGGAAAGATACCATGCTCATAGTAAATACAGACCACGGTTTCTTATTAGGTGAAAAAGGTTTTTGGGGAAAGATTTTAATGCCTGATTATAATGAACTTGTCCATATCCCCCTTTTTATTTGGGATCCCAGGTCGAAAAAGAAAAATGAACGAAGAAATTCACTCGTGCAAACAATAGATTTAGCGCCCACGATATTGGACTTTTTTAACATCGAGATTCCAACACATATACAAGGCATCCCACTGAAGGAAACCATAGCGTCTGATCAGAAAATTAGAGAAGCTGCACTATTCGGGCAGCATGGATCATTTGTGAATATTACTGACGGGAGATATGTTTATATGAGAGCTCCTGGGCGCAAAAGAAATCGCCCCCTCTTTAATTATACTCTAATGCCTACTCATATGCGCAATATGTTCACTCCGAATGAACTAAAGGGAATGAAACTTCAAGAACCTTTCTCGTTTACAAAGCAATGTAAGACACTGAAAATCAAAGCCTATAATCCTGCGGGGTCCTCATATGGGGGAAAAAATTATTTATTCGATTTAAAGACAGATCCTCACCAAGAAACTCCCATTGATAATGAAGAAATAGAAACTAAAATGATAAAGCTGATGATCCAGTTAATGAAAGATAATGATGCCCCTGATGAACAATATCAAAGACTTGGATTAGAATATAAATAAATCCATCACTTTAGTATACTAGAATCTTTGGGTTGCTTCATTAAAATAAAAAAATAATATAAAAAACGATTAAATTATTGGATTGCTTTACTAATTAATTCCGAAAGGTCAATAATCTCTATGCTATCTTTATCTTCTTCAGATATCCCATAGGCCAAACCCAACTCGCAGGTTGGACAAGTAGTGATTATTACCCGAGCACCAGTTTCTTTTAATTCATCAATTCGATTCTGAGCCTCCTTTATTGATATTTCTGTATCCGCCCAGTGAACTGTTCCACTCCACCCACAACAATGTCCAAAGTCTTTATTATATACAGGTTCCACGATTTCTAAGTTTGGAATATTCTCTAAAATAGTTCTTATTGACGTTGTGTCATTTAAATTACGAGCAAGGAGACAGGGATCATGGATCGTGACTTTATGATACTTTTCGGGAATTTCGTTAAATCTTAATTCTCCCTCTTCCACCATGTTTTTAATATATTCTACGATGTGGATAATTTTTGGCCCATCTTCAAAATACCCTTTTATAATCGTTTCTGATTCTTCCTCCTCTTCAGAATCATCGTCTTCTTCTTCACTTGGCTTTTGTGTTTCAATACCTACGCCGAATTTTTGATATCTATTTTTTAATGCATTCACACATCCCGGGCAATCCGAAACGACAATATCAGCTCCTGTTTTTTTTATTAGTTCCATGTTTTTATCGGCGAGCATTTGTACAGTGCCCTTATCTCTAATATTCAAGGCTGGTGCTCCGCAACAAACTTTCTGGTCGAAGTTAGTAGAGAACTTCACTCCCGCTTTTTTAAGAAATGCTATATTCGCTTTAACTACTTCGGGAAACTTCATCATCTCACAGCCAACATAGTAAAAGACATCATCATCTCCTTCTGTTTCAATATTTTCTACTCCCTTTTCTGCATATGTTTTAAAGATATTCTCCTCTTCAATGGTTCCGGTATTGTGTAGTTTGTCGATTTGCTTTGTGCAATAATCGGGCATTAATCCTTTCTCATTTAGATCATCTCGCACCGTTTCCAGCAATGAAACCACAGAAAACTCAAAAGGACACCAAATTTTACAGTTCTCTTCGTTTGTACATTTATACATCAAATCAACAAATTCTTTATTCGCTGGATCATTTGGGTCTATTTTCCCCGTAGTTAGGTAATAGCCAATCCGAGATTTGTAAGCAGGTCCAATTGTTTCCTTCTCAGCGGCTTTCAATGTCCCACAATCGAAACGACACATATTAGGACAAAGCATGCAATTGATTAGGTTTTTAATGTCTGCATTAAATTCTCCTTCTGGATAAAAATTATCTTTTTTCTTTCGGACGTTTTTCAATAATTTACGTCTAACATTTCGGTCCGCATCTTGAATGAGTGGAAGCATCCATTTATATTTTTTTAGGGTATCAAATATTCCCATTTTTATTCATCCCCTCCTTTCCATGTTGGTGTGTAGATTTTTCCTGGATTGAGGATATTGTTAGGATCCAATACTTCCTTAAACTGTTTCATAACCTTATATCCATTACCCCATTCTCTTTCCATCCAATGAGAGCGGTTTACACCGATTCCATGATGATGTGCAATGCTGCCACCCACGTCCAAAACGGCTTTAATTGTTGCATTCCAGCATTCTTTATAAAAATCAAATTCCGTTTTTCCTTTGCCAGGTACTCCTCCAAATGTAAAATAGAATCCCGCGCCGTTTGGATAAAAATGAGACACATGAGCAGTGATTAATAGATTGCCTTCCACTTGACTTGTAGATTCTATCACAGAATGATATAAATCAGCCGCCTTATCCCACATTATCGAGACTTCAATCGTATCCGCGACGATTTTATAGGGTGGGAACATTGAGGTTTCTGTCACTTTAAATCGGGTTTCAAACCAATGCTTGACTGGTTCTTCTCCACAATCAATACCAGATTTTTCTTCACATTTTTCGCGCGTAATCTTTTCTTCTAAATCCACTAATTCTGTAATCCCTTCACATACAAACACCGTCATTACCCTGTCTGTAGCTTTTTCAATATGTTCAAAATGTCTGGCAGTCTCGTCAGCATCATATATTCGTACAACTGCAGGATTGACTTGCTTTCGTAAGGTTAATCGAACTGCGTCCAATGCATCTTCTATTGTCGGAAAGGCATAAGATATAAGAGTTCGTTTTTCAGGGTAGGGCCAAATTTTAAGCGTCGCTTGAGTAACGATTCCTAATGTTCCTTCACTCCCGATAAAGTATTTATCCAGTTGAGGTCCAGTCGCTGCTCGTGCAATTGGATCGAATTTTATCATTTCTCCATTGGGCAGCACAACTTCCATCCCTAATACAATATCTTCAATTTTACCGTACTTTGTCGAAAATTGTCCTGCGGCTCTATGAGCAATCCAACCTCCGACGGAAGAAGTATACAATGATTGCGGGATGTGTCCACCCGTATACCCTTTGGAATTGAGATATCGCTCTAAATTCATCCCGTTCATTCCTGCTTGAACGGTCACGGTGAGATTTTGATCATTGATCTCGATTATTTTATTAAACCGTTTCAAATCGATAATAATCCCCCCTTTTATGGGAATTGCACCTCCAACTACGCCTGAACCCTCAGCGAAAGGGACAATAGGGATTTTTTCTCTATTCGCTATTTTTAAAATCTCACTGATATGATTAGAATCCTCTGGCCATGTGATAATTTCTGGTAACCCCGCAATCTTACCTTGAATCGTCCAGTTTAATGAAATTAACGAACTATCTCTTGTATACGCTAAAATATCTGACTTTAGAATCGATACATTTTTGTCTCCGATTACATGCTTCAATTCATCCAAAATTTTATCTTTATTTTTGATCTCCGTTCTATCCTCTTTATATACTAGTTCAAAATCTTCAAAGTTCAAATCTATCACTCTATCGTTCAATTAAATTACTTAATTAAATTTTTATAAATAAATTAAGATTTGGTTTATTGAATCTAGAGAGACAAAAAGAAAGAGGACGGGTGAAATTAATAAATTGTTTGACCTGTTAGCTTATTGACTTTCAAATGTCTAAATTTGGCGGTTTTTCTGTCTATTTCCTTCGCAAAGATTCCATTCTCTGAGATCGTTTGAGGAAACAGAAATCTTGCTAAATGATATATCATCTCTTTTGTTTCTATACAATTGAAAAGCTTCAAACTTTCACAAGAGTAAAAAATTTCGCTTACTAAATCGAAATTGGTATTTCTACAAAAATCTATAATCTCTAAATTCCTATATACTCGCTCAACAACACTATCCAAAATTTTGAACTTTTTAAGATGGTCTAATTCATCTCGCATATAAGCATTGAATAAGACATAATATGTTGCCTCAGACGATATTATTCCATCGCGATATTGCACGATTCCTTCGGGAGTTATCCTTCTCTTAATCTCATTTAGGATAGCATTGATTTTGGAGTTATCAATCTTCTCGTAAAATCCCAACAGTTTATACATTTTTAAAATAACTACGAGTTGGGAGGTTTCCAATTCCATCAAATATTCTCTTTCAAAAAAGGAAGAATCCGCTTTCATCAGATTTTCTATTTCCTTTTCGTAAAGATCTAAATCGATTAACCTGATAGCTTTATAAAAATAATAAATTTGATCGGTCGCTTCTATAATCGGAGCATCAAATTCGTCGATAAATTCATTGTATAATTCTAATAAAAATCGCCTTACTTCTTCCTTATCAAATTTTGCTCCTAAATGAGTTGCTAAATAAAGCCCACAAAAATAGATATCTGGGTTTTTTAGGGTGATCAACGGTACGGAGGTAAGCCATTCATCCATATTGTTTTCCAGATACGTGATCATATGACTAAAATCAAACAGTCGCTCGAGATGGAAAAAGTTGATAATTCTGTAGATCATATACACTAATTGAAGTTTATCGCGGGGATCTCTTATATCTTCCAATCGTTCTATTTCACATTTGTTTTCTCGGAAAGTTTCGATAATTTTATCTTTAATATTGATGTATTTTCGCAAGTTCTCCATTTTTTCGGGATTACTCTCGAGCATTTCCTTAAGTTTCTTAAGCTCCATGATGAACTCAAGAGGTAATAAATCATTCGCCTTTAACTTAAGCATCAGCTCCGCTACTCCTGAATCAACGAGATAATCAACTATTTTTTCTAATATGATCTCATATACCATAGGCGCAATCTTTTCTCTATACAAATCTAGGGAGGAATTTATACTTTCTAATTCACTATTTTCGATTTTTAAAAAAGGATCTGCAAATTTATTTTCTATTTGTATTTTAGAAAAACCTAATTCAGTAAATTGAAGTGTTAATTCATCAAGAATCGCATTTATCGTTTCTTGTAAATTATTTTTGTTAATTGGAATATTTTCTATACTTTTTTTGAAGTAAATATCAACCTTTTCATAAAAAGTTTCACTATCGTTAAGATATAAATCTAATATATTATAAAGACCTTGGAAAATCATTTAAACCACAAATTCAAGACAAAACTCTTTTTTTTAATTTTATTGCAGACTGAAGCATTATAATAAACAATGCTTATTAACAATTCTGAATACATAGTTAATACCACAAACAATTAAGTAGTATGCAACCAAGCAAATTATTAAGATAACAAATTAAACATCTCATAAATTCTTACTTTTTATAAAATGTAAGAAAATGATCTCTGATTTGATGTGTTATTTTCAAAAAAAGATCATATTTAGATACTATGGGAAAACCCTAAAAACAAAATTTTTAATTTTTAGTTTGATTAAATTCGATTATAGACAAGAAATGAATTGATTATATCGTGTGTGGAATCTTCGGAATAATTACTAACCAAGATATTAATATTGGGAGCATTGCTTTAGAGGCTATTCGTAAGCTTGAATATCGAGGGTATGATTCTTGCGGAATGGTATCCATCGAGAATACAGATTTGCAAATTCTCAAAGATTCGGGAAAAATCGATGAGATACATGAAAAATTACATTTTGATACGCTAAACGGGAGTATCGCATTAGCTCATACCCGTTGGGCCACTCACGGACCTCCAACAAAAGATAATTCACACCCTCATACTGACTGTACTGGTGAAATAGCTGTAGTACATAACGGAATTATTGAAAATTTTATTGAACTCAAAAAAGAATTAATCTCAAAAGGACATAGCTTCAAATCGGAAACGGATACGGAAATTGTTCCTCATCTAATCGAAGAGAAATTGAAAGAAGGATACGATTTCAAAGAGGCAGTTGTTGAAGCGCTCAAGAAATGTGAAGGAGCATATGCCTTATCTGTCTGTTATGCGAAAGAACCCAATTCTATAATTGTTGCGAGAAAAGAGTCCCCACTAATCGTAGGTATGGAGGAAGGAAAAACAAGTTATTGCGCCTCAGATATTCCAGCGTTGCTTCAATATACTCGTAATTGTTTTATTTTGGAAGATAATGAAATGGCAATCTTAAAAGCTGGGGAGATTGAATTTTTCGATATTGAAAATTCACTAAAAAAGATAACAAAGCAACCGAAGCATATTAACTGGGATATTGACGCTGCTGAAAAGAATGGTTATGAACATTTTATGCTGAAAGAAATTTTTGAAGAACCAGATGCGCTCAGAAAAACTTTAAAAACCTCCGATGAAGAAATCGAGCTCTTTGCGCGAAAATTAATCAAGGCAGATCATATTTATATAACTGCCGCGGGGACTTCCTTTTATGCTTCCTTGGCGGGTAAATATATAATAACACGATTTCTTGGGAAATATATTCAAGAAATTGAATGTAGTGAGTTTCAAAATAAATTAACAGGAGCATTAGAAAAGAATACCGTGATTATTGCGATTTCCCAATCTGGAGAGACGGTAGATACGATAGAAGCTATTAGATGGGCCAAAGAAGTGCAGAAAGATATAACTATCTTAGCCATCACAAATATAATTGGTTCCTCGATCACAAGATATTCGGATCATTCCATCATTACCCGTGCGGGTCCAGAAATAGGTGTTGCAGCGACCAAGACGTATGTTACTCAAGTTCTGTCTCTTGCTTTAATCGCCTTGAAAATCGCGGGATTACGAAAAAAATTAGCACCAGTAGAACTCGATAAATATTATGATGCCTTAAAATCCATCCCTGAAATAATAGAAATATTCTTAAAAAATAATCTCGAGTCCATAAAGGAAATCGTTCAAAATCTCGAGAAGAACGCCAATTATTTTTTTCTCGCACGCGGAATTTCTATTGCCACTGCTAAAGAGGGAGGATTGAAGCTAAAGGAAGTCGCATGCCGATTTATTGAGGGATATTCAGCTGCTCACGCGAAACATGGACCAATCTCATTAGTGAGAGAAGGGTTTCCGATCATTTTCATCGCACCTCCAGATAAATCCTATGAAAGGTTAGTTGGAAATGTAATGGAATTTAAGGCGAGAGGAGGTCATATTATTTCTCTGGTTGTCGATAATGACGAGACCATTTCTGAAATGAGTGATATTACCATTCGGATACCTCAACCGTCCACGAAATATTATCAATACTTCAGTCCTATTACTTTTATACCTGCACTCCAGTTACTTGCATACTATGCTGCCCTAGATCATAATCTTGACCCCGATAAACCACTCAATCTAGCTAAAACGGTAACCGTCCACTGAAATTTATCTTTTTCTTGAAATAATTTCTTTAAAACAAGCTTTTATACATTTACCACATACATCATGAACCAATCCTAAGGAATTAAGGTATAATCTGCAATTTTCTCTATAATCCTTAAGATTTGATTTTTCTCTGAGAATTGGACATATTTCTAAACACGCATTGCACTCTCCACATTGTGAATCGATTCTTTTTCCTTCAATAAACTTTAGACTGACTAATATTGATACAAAACGTATAGCTGGTCCATATTCGTAAGTGATTAATAGTTCATTTTTTCCTCTCCAGCCGAGACCTGCATTCTCTGCGACAGCACGATGAGATAAAGTGTTTGGAAAAAAATCCTTTACATTTCTAATCTCTTTGGAAGGCGTTTCGGTTGTTGGAGGAATTGCTATTCCATTATATAATTTAGCTATTTTTTCGCTAATCTCTTTTAGCATTTTGTTTAGATGAGAATACTCATATCCATATTGATTCCATAATTCCTTATTGTATCCACTTTCCTCTTTAATATTGATAGATTCTATCGTTTCTGGATGATATGCAATACCAAGTGAAATAATTGAACCAAAATCTACATAATTGTTAAACTTTACACCACAAATACTTTCTAAATATTGTTTTTGCTCATCCATTACACTATTGTAGACTTCGGAGAAATTTGCAACACTTAATAGTCCCTCGTAATTGACTTCATCTAAATAATTATGGAAAATTTCAGCGATTTCCGAATTCTTTTCTATTTTCATCATTTCGTATCAAGCAGTACTTATTTCATAAATAATACCTTTCCAAGCTTCCAACTCAACTTTCAATCCAGTCTCCTTTATCTCAGACGCTTGATATACTAATTTGTTTTCATTAGAAATATTATAGAAAGATAATCGATCTGTGTTATAGTCTAATGAAGGTATCGAAATGTGGGTTTGTGTCTCTGAATCATCAAAATTCACCACAATAAGAAAATGATTTTGATCATCCCACCAATGATGTGAGATTATCTTTTGTCCCGAGTTGTTCTCCTGCCCTTTAGAAGTACATTTTTCCCAATATTTAGTTTTTATCTGATTTTGTTGAATTAGGATTAACAGATTTCTGTAAAATGTAAGCAAATCTAAGTCTGTCTCCTCTTCTCCTCTTCTTTTTAGTTGGACGGGCACCTTTCGTGTATACCCTTTCATCTGTCCCTCGTATATTAATCCCATCCCCGGTAAGGTTAAAATGACCATAGCTGCGGCTTTTGAAAGATTGATCCCTAATTCTTTAGCGACCCTGATTTCATCATGATTTTCCAAAAATCTTACCAATTTTTTCTGATAATTATAATCTGCATTCAGGTGAGCTGTAATTTCTTCTACATTCTTCTTCAAAATCCTATCATAGAGTCGTTTGTCATAGCAATAATCAAATCCTTGTTGCATTAAATCATATTCCATATCCCAATATACCTCTCCAATAAATTTAAAATCAGGATGGTTTTCTCGAACACTCGGAATTACTCGTTCCCAAAATTCTGTCTCTGGAGGATCTCCCGCTTTATCTCCCCAAGTTTTTTTAAATATTTTGTTCGTAACCAACATAGCCATATCACAGCGTACTCCATCACAAATATCTGCAATAGATTTTAAGGTGTTAATTGCTTTCGTTCGCGCTTCGGAAGAGAATGCATTTATTTGGACGGTATCAGTCCAAGGGAGGAAATAGGGATCCTTACCATGCGCTAATACTCTTCCGTAGGAAGAAAAATAATTATCTGGTTGGGAATTCATATCCTCGAACGTTCCCTCGATGAAAATGTCTGATTTTTCTAAAGTCCACATATGGTCACGCGCTACATGATTAGGTACATAGTCTAATATAAGTTTAATGTTTCTGGCTAGTAATTGTTCTCGAAACTTTAATAACGATTCCTTCCCTCCCAAATTCTTATCAACATGATAATAATAAACCGCGTAAGGAGACCCAATTATATCCTCCTCTTTTACATGGTCTAACGCTTCTTGATATGCTTTTTGAAGGTCGGGTTCCTCTTGAGCAATACGTTTACTCGCTGGACTCCTTTCCCATACACCCATTAACCACACAACATCGAAATATTGAAGATATCCTTCAAATATCTCTTCTGGAATATTATCAAGAATTATTTTTCTATCGTAATGCTCTGATAATTCTGTGAGCCAAGGCCACGTATTAATCTCAAATAAATTAGAATGATTTTTCCATTTAGTTTGTTCATTATTCATTTGCATATTCCCTCTAATACGATTATTTCTCAAAATAAAATACTATAACATCTATTATTAGTCTTAAATTTAAAAATATTTGCTTATGAATTCAAATTCTATTTCCAGCAAATAGGGAATTAAAAAGAGAATGAATATAAATTAAAAAAAGAAATTTTATAATTATTTCGAGGTATTAGATTGAGATATCTCAGTTCCACAGTAGGTGCAGAATTTTTGATCACGTTTTATAGAGTTTCCGCAAAATGTACAATTTTTAGAATCTACTGGAGTCATAACCGATTTACTTGCCACTTTTCTACCTTCTGTTTTCCCACCACAGATATGACAGAACTTTGCGTTCGGTTTTAATTCTGCCCCACATCGTAAACATTCATTTTCGGAAATACGTTTGACTTTATATGGTGAGATAGCTTTTGGTTCTTCATCTATATCTTTTTGAGCAGTCGGACTTGTGGTTTTGAGCCCCATTTTCTTTTCCTTGGCTTTTTTCTGGCTTTTTCTAGCGAGAAATGCTGCGACAATAACAATACCAATTATAACTACGATCACTATTAAAATTGGTTGAATGGAAATCCATTTGTCTCGTGCAGTGATTCCCGTATCATAAGTAACATCGAACGTGATTTCAGTGGATTCTTCGGGAGAATCCATTGGATCAAAATATATGAAGAAATACCAATTTCCATTATTTGGGACTTCAAACGTAGATTGACTGATTGACGTTATAGATTGATTATACACCTCAGCTTGGCTGAGATCGATCACATCTACTGCGGTGTAGTTAATATCGTAGGTTACATCAACAGATGAATAATCTTCATTATACCAAACTAAATAATAATCTTGTGCTTCTGTAATGCTAAAAGTCCCAGAACTTTGATTTATATCATTCTCCTCCTTATAGAAGGTGGAAAAATCATATTGATTCCATAAATATAAATCATACGCATCTGCGATAAAAAAGTCTACGTTCACACTGGAATTAAACGCATATTCGAGGGAAGATCCGGCTTTCAGAAAGGTAGTCCAATATTCATATCCATTATTTGGGATATTAAAGATCGTTTCATTCATATTCCCCGTTCTCGTCCCCGTAGGCAAATCTTCAAATGGTTGATCCCAGATGGCAAAGCTTACCACACTTGGAGAAGATTGCATAGAATACGTAATACTATTTCCCGCTTCAATATATTCATATTCATACCAATACTCATTATAATAAATTGTCTCCGTGGATCGATAATTTACCCTTCCAGAAGGATCTGCGTTATCGAATGGAAAAAAGAATGCTACTCCCGCTATTGGTAAAATGATCAGCATCATAATCATAAATATAGCAATTCCTCCGCCTACATATGCAGGAGAATAGTACCACGACCTATAATGATACCCTGCCCAAAAAGGAGAGTACCAGAACCTTCGATACCACGGGTAGCGCCAATAGCCATAATATCTTCGTCTCGGCCTATAATATGTATGGCGATAAGGTCCTGAGGGGCTACGAGAAACCGTTCTTGGGGCGCCTGTTCTACCAAAAGGCCTTCCAGAACTTCTTATTGTGCTAGATCTAAATGTAGCTGGACCTCCTCGGAATCCTCCTCCTCTAAATCCACCATTCATCCCACCTATTCGTGTTCGTCTAATTCCCCCTCCTCGTGGCATTTTTATACCTCCTCGAGCAATCCTTGTTTTTGGACTTCGCTGCCGCGAAATAGGTAATCACGGAATATTGCCAAAAGCATCAAGCTCATTGATAAAATAGACATAATAAGTCCTATTACATCTACAGTATAATTAATAGAAGGCACGGAAAAAGCCAATGCTATTGAATAAAATATCCACTCTAAAATTAAAGCAAAAACAAAGAGCGCGGGAATAATATATCGAATTAACTTTCCTGTCTGAACGTACCGAATATCAATAAAAGAATTGTAGATAATTGAGAACATCCCTAAAATTCCAAAAATTAAGACAAGAAAACTACAAATTATCACGAATATCCAGATTCCACCATTATTGGCTACGATATCTGCTAATGCAATTAAAAAATTATTACCTCTCGCCTCAAACAAATAAAAAGAGACCATCCCACCACGAATATCAGCTATATTAAATAGACTTAGGAGTTCAGATTCGTCAGCTTGAAAAAACCCAAAGATACCCGCCATAGGAAGAATAACTCCCAACACAAACGCAAGAATTGATGCGACACTCGCAAACCAGAATTCCACTACTTTGGTATTCTTAGTAGGTATAAGACCAACTTCATCTACAATTTGATCAGGAATATAACTCCAACAATCTTGGATAGTGCACACCCCCAATATTTTTCCATCCTCTACTACTGGGACTACATTTACTTGGAGCTCTCGCATCCTATCGAATGCTCAAAATAGAAATTTGAGAATAAAGAAAAAAATTACTTAAAGCTTAAGATTGGGTTTAATATGCCCTTTTGAATTAAGCTATTTATTAACAGTACTTCCTCGGGTGAGCAAGCTTTTTCCTCTACAATGTCTTTAAAATATATATAATCTGTATTTTTGGTTTTTAAGAGACCTGAAATTTTGGAAATTAATGCTCTCTCTTCTGTAGTAATATTTGAATTCTCAGCTCTATCAAGTTTTAAGGGATAAAGTAATTCCCCGTTAAGGTGCTTCACAATTAATCTATCGATATATTTGAAAGGTTTTATATTACCATTAAAATTACTTATATACTTTTCAAATTTTTCTTTAAGCTCATAGGAAAGGTCTTTGACAGAATCTAGAAAGTCGATTGATGGAATTTCTTTCATAATAAGAATAATTCTAAAATCCCCATACTCATCCATAATAATTTTTAATTTTTGATATTCAAGTTTAATGATTTGGGAAGATTCTTGTGATTCTGTCAATTCAATTCCAAAAGAGCGAATCGCTTGTAAAAATCCTGAGATAAGATTAGAGTCGAGTCCTTTTTCGACATAAGTTCCTTCAAAAAGTGTTAATGAACTATTTCTATCCGTTACTAAAATACTCTTCAAATTTACAATATCCATACATTTATCTATAATTTTTCTTTTCTTGATCGCTTCAGTTTGTTTCCTTCTTTTTATGAGTTTATAAGAGCCATATCCAGAGCTCACTGCTCCAACGATCCCAATTGATATGAAAAACACTGAAAGAGGTTCTAAAACAAACGGTAATTCGACATTAAATGTTAAAGATGCAAATCCCGCATCTGTTTGATTATACCAAATTAATATCGCATTCCAGATACCTGCCCTATCACCAGAACTTATCACATAAGAAAACTTTTCTGTGGGTAAACTCAACGATCTGATTTCCTCATATATTTCTTGATTATTGCTGTCAATGAGAGAAAATCTAAGCTCTCCGTTTCCAAAGGAGGTTTCTGCCTTAATTTCCAGTTTATCAGCGGGATTAAATGTGATTGCGGAACTACTTAATGCAAAATCTTTTTGTTCGCTGTTTGCCGAGATTAACCAAGTACTATTTGGAGTTATTGTATTATTATCAATTGTTAATATATCATTTTCAAATAATACCCCCGAATCCTCCGAGATATTCAAACCATTCCTAAAAACATTAACATTATTCCAATTAATCGGAAATTCAAACGCTACAGAATAATAAAACGAATATCTTGTTATATTCGGGACAATTATCCATTCATTCGCCTTGACCTTCTCAATTTTTAACCATAAATCGACATTTTTAAAATCATTAATGGAGAGCGAGTAATTTAAATTGAAGCTCAATTGAATTGATTCGTTAGTTGAGATCTCTATCTGCAAAATAGTCCCCGGTATGGGAAAATCTAAATTGGGGAGGTTTAAATAACCCATTCCCTCATCCACACCATTCAAAATACTATATGATTTTTCATTAATGACAGCGCTCATATTTATTTCAGTAGGTCTATAAGATCGATTCGCAAACTGGTTTATCCTGTGACAAAATACATCTCCGGCAATACTATACCAATCCCAACCTCCTTGAAAAAACCTGTAATCCCAATAACTCATTGTTAATGAATTAGGATTAGTTTCGTTTATAAACCAATAATATTGGATATCATTTCCTATTTCGGGATAACCATCCAATACTATTGCATAATTATCAGGTTCTAAATCTATGGGTTCAGCAAATTTTTGCTCAAACCATTGAGGAGTATTGGAAATATTTAGGGGAATAGTGTCCCCATAGATTTTTGTCGTATCGGGTTCATTATTACCATCATCCCATCCCGTGATTTTAACAAAAACTTCATCTACTTCTGGGATTTGAGATGAAAATCCATAAATATCAATCGATATTAGCTTAATGGATTCAGTGACCTCCATCTGCATTGCTAATTGTTCATACTCTCCATTTTTTAAAACCCAAACATCGGAGACATCATCTTGAGAAGCTAATGTGATAGTTTCCTGTTTTAACCTTATATCTGTAAAATTAAGTTCTATATTTGTAAGATTCCAATCTGAAGAGGGGACATTTATATCTATTGATGAGATGTTCTCTTTAGATGAGCTTATATTAGCGAATTCATGCATACGAAATTCAGAACTTGTATTGATATTTATTTGGGGAGCATTATTTAAACTAATTCCATAATTCATATTCTCTAATCCAAGATTAATGAACGGTGGTGTTACTTCTTTAGAAAATAAAGAAGAATTCACATTAATCCCAGATAAGAAAATGAAAATAATTACGATTCCTAAGCTGAGATTTAATTTTTTTTTATAGTGAAAAACCTTCATCATTACAAAAGTGTAAATATGGACAAAAATATATAATTCAGTTTTATAAAAAATTATAAATCTTGTTTTTGCATATAAATGGAAAAGGTGGGAAGTATAAAAGACCAAGATATATTAATATTGATTGTTATTATAAAATAGAAAAATAATTTAAGAAAAAGTTGATTACCAAATGAGTGAAGAAAAAGAGTCTTTAAGAAAATTAATTATGCTTATTTCCGAACTGCGAGCTAAGGATGAAGAGCGGTATGAAGCTCATGTTAATTTTATGAATGAGACCATTAAAATGGTAAAAGCTATTGAAAGCCAAATGAATAAACATTGGCAAACTGTCCTTGATTCTCTAGGGAAATTGAATGAGGATATTAATACTAATTTAGATTCTTTATTAACGGGAATAAATCCTCAAGGACTAAGAGAAACATCGAAATCATTGAGGGAAATCATGGACACTATGAATCGTTCCTTATCCACTATGAATTTAGAAAAAATTATGAGTGAATTACAAGTATTAAGCGGAGGGGGTTTGATGCCCAGAGCTGCTGCAGCATCCTCACAAGAAGTGTCTGTGGGACAACAACCCGAGGAGATCTCTCCGGATTTAAATGCTCCGGGATTAAAAAAGCCAGCCTCATCATCCCAAGCACAAGCTTCAGCAGGTCAACAGCAAGAGGCTGAATGGGTAGACCCACACGAAAAAGCTAAAAAAGAGCAAGAAGAGGAGGAAGAACCCCATTTGCTTAAGCCCAGCGATTTCTTTAAGTAAAATCAACAATCTTTTTTATCATACTTGACCTAACTCTCACAATTCTCATTTCAAAGTCAATAGTATTTTTGTCAGAAAAGAAACGCAATTTTTATAAAATATTGAATCAATTATCATCTCATTTCTACTATATAGATTATGGAGATTAAAAATAAATCTCTATTCACCTATATTTTACATGATGAGTTCGATATTGAAAAAAGTGGGTGATTTTCACACACATAATTACCGATGTAATCACGCCACAGGAAATTTAGATGAATATATTTATAACGCATATAAAAAATCTATAGGAACAATAGGATTAAGCGATCATTTTCCTATAGATTATTCAAAATCCGACAATACGCTCCGGCTAAAACAATTTGCCATGAAAAACGAGGAAGTTAACTCCTACTTAGCAGAAGCGGAATTATTACGGCAAAAACATAAACAAAACATAAATGTGAGAATAGGTTTTGAAGTAGGCTATTTAGCTGGAAAAGAAGATAAATATTTTCCAAGAATCGAAGAATTGAATGGGAGTATTGATTATCTTATTGGGAGTGTCCATACTGTAAAATTAAAGAATAGGTATTGGAGTCTTAAAAATGGAGATCTTAAGCATTTAATTAAGAAATATGGATCAAAACGTGTCTATTCCCAATATTTTGATAATGTAAACAAGATGCTCTTGTCAGAAAACTTCGATCTGGATATAATCGGACATTTAGATTACATTAAAAACGGTTCGGAAAACTCAAATTTAAATAATTTCATTTTAAAAGAGATAGGTAATCTCATACCTTATATTAAAGAAAGAGGTGTCGCGGTGGAAATCAACACACAAGGTCTAAGGAATTGCTATAAAAAATTATATCCATGTAAAAAAGTCGTTGAGAAGTTATTTGAGTATAATATCCCAATTGTATTGAGTTCAGATGCACATAATCCTAAGGATGTGGGGTATGGCTTTGAGAGAGTCCTTTCTTTAATAAAAAAAATCGGATATGACTCAATCGTGGGATTTGAGAAAAGAAAAATGATATATACTGCTCTTAATTAGCGATATGGGTATAAATGCTATAAAGAATCTGCTATTTTGGTATCGGGAAATTCCAAGATAAAATCCTTTCCAAATGCTTGTGAAGGGGTCAATGTTCCTTTGATTTCTGTTTTTCGTGTTCTCAGTTTTTCTATGCATTTTATAGCAGAGATTGCGGTAAGTCGGTATGGTTCTATTGTTTTAAGCCACGCTTCAAAAACTTTTCCTTCCTCGTTATGTGCTTTAGCCCATAAATATGAATGAGCTGTCTGGCGAGTCTTCTCAGTGGGACCTTCCACATTCTTCTCGATCCAAGTACTTACGAGTTTTTGTATCGAATCCAGTTTAAAAACTTTTTTTAATAATGGCTCCAAGGATCCAGTGAAATATTTAAAATATTGTGGAAGTGCCATATAAACACGAATATTGTCTATATCCGTCGATCTATATGCGGTAGAGATATCACCCCACGAGATTGGATAACAAAACCGTTTCTTATCCATAAATTGAATTTTTTTTGGATTTGTACCTAACGGCAGAGCAACTAGTTTCCTATTTTGTCTGATAATTGTTCCATGTGGAAGATTTTTTAAAAAGGTCTTAAGAGTCCCCCTACTGAAACCACTCATTCCTGCAATTCCTAGTTCTAAATGCGTTGCATTCGGTATTTTTTCACTCACATATTTAGCTAAACAATCGCTTGGTACTACATCAAATCCAACTCCAGAAATAAGGGCGATTTCTTTTTCTTTCGCGGATTTATTAAAGGCAAAATTTTGTTCGAAAACACCTATCTCTCCCGTGATATCAAGATAATTCGTCCTCGTTTCTAAACACCCTTTCACTATCGGCAAACTTGTCTTTTCAAATGGCCCTGCAGCATTAAAAATGGTTTCAAACTCTTTGAGATTGTCATTTATTTCTGTTTGGTCTGATAAATCAAAAATTCTATAATCTAATCGCTTTTCTTCTGCTAATGGTTTGAGTTTATTTGGACTTCTGCCCGCAAGAACGGGGGTGTGTCCCTTCCTAAGAGCCTCGTCGATAATTAACTTCCCAGTATAGCCATATGCCCCATATAACAACCAATCATTTTCTCTCACTTCTTACCTCACCAATATGAGTTACTGAATTATGTTCAGTTTGAGACTAAAAATATGATTTTTATAATTTATGAATGAAATATATTCCCATCAATTATCTTTTAGTTGGAATCCGTGGATTTATAATCCGTTTGAATAAAGGCGGAATCAAGGCAATTAAGACCATTCCCGCGTATCCAGTCGGTAGCTGGGGTGCCTCATCAAAATGTCTTAGAAGTTGATATCGCCTTCCTGGTTTATAATGATGGTCTGAATGTCTTTGGAGATTGAATAAAAACCAGTTCGTCAATCGTTTACTCGAATTCCATGAATGATGTGGCTTCACTCTCTCATAATTACCTTCGGAGTCTTTTTTTCTTAACAACCCATAATGTTCAATATAGTTGATTATCTCTAATAGGGATATAGCTATAAGACTTTGAAGTATAAAGAAGAGGAGGGCAAAAAAGCCAAAGAAATATGCTATAAATAGTATGAATGCAATTTCGTAAAACACATAATGAAGCACCCTGTTTCGAAAAAAAATTAAACGCTTTTTTTGACGAGTGAGCTTCGACTTTTCGAATTTCCAGGCCGATTTGAAACTGCCAAATACCGTTTGAGGCCAGAAACTATAATATGATTGATTTAATCTGGCTGTGGCGGGGTCTTCGGGCGTTGCGACCCAACGATGATGCCCTGTTACGTGTTCTAATCCCCAGTGAACATATAAAGATGGCAATAAAGTCAATCTCGCAAGAAAGGGTTCAAGCTTATTGTTTACCCGATGCTGCATTTCATGTGCTGTATTAATCCCTAAGACTCCACTGGAAATTCCAATAGAGATCGTGAGTCCTATAAATTCAATAATGGAAAGATTCTCGAGAGATACGATGTATGCGCCCCATATAACTAATCCTATGGTTATCGGCATTGCGAACCAAGTTATTACTCGAAATGATTTTTTCTTCCCCAGTTCCTTTTCTTTTTGCGGATCTGGATTTTTATAGGTGTATCCAAGCACCTCATCGAGAAGCGGAATTACAATAAAGACAAAAATAGGGGTCAAAAATGTTAAAAATCCTCCAAAATGTCCTCCAAAAAACTCTCCAAGAAGATAACCTAATATCACGGAAAATGGAACTAAATATATTATTGCAAATGGGTATGCCCTCATAATTAGCTCTTATATTATGGTATTTGGATTTACAAATAATTACCGATATAATAAATTTTGTGGAATATTTTAAAAAGACCTCTTTTAAAAACCATGAGAATGAATATTGCTAAAATATTTTCTTAAATTTTCGATAAAAATGCTATCTAAACATTTCCATAAATGCGCCGAGGCGAGTTCTTACTTGCTCTACGTTTTCTCCGATTTTGTTAAAATTAATAACTGTTGTTGGGATCTCGAGCTTCTTTCGAATTTTGCGACGTAATTGAGAATAACAATTTGATATGCTATGGCAGCCAAATACTTGGTTGAAGACTAAGCCGTCTACGTTTAAATCTTTAGCGGTTTCAATATAACTGTCCGTCAATGTCTCCTGATCGCATCCTATCCCTCGCATTGTCGCATTCATTACAAAACGAGCATAATCTTCGACTGGATTCGAATTTCTTCCAACTGGTATCTCCTCTAGCATTTTAAGTAACTCCCAGTCAGCGTAAATTGTCCTTGCACCTAAATTATAAAGAATTTCATGTGTTTCAGGCTCCCATCCTCCAAATACAGGAGTTATCATAACCCGAGGCATATCAGAAACATCCATTCCAATTCCCTTGTCAATCCGCTCTCTCATTTCTTTCACTAGATAGCTAAAATTTTCTAAATATCGTTGAGCATTGGAATTGTAATCTTGGAAACTTAATCCTAATAATGCGAGAATCTCAGCAAATGTAGCAGGGTTGCACGGATAGAAATCAGAGGCACTGCATTCAAATAAAACCGTCTTATAAAATCTCTTAATTTGATTTCCAATCCTAAATTGCTTTTTTAGACTATTATCGGTAACTAGATTTCCCGTCACATCTTCTAAATCGGTTATGGCCTTACTTATATTGTCTGTAAGTAACTCAATGGCATTTCCATATTCTCTTGGAGGGACATCCACCCAAATCTGCCTGGGCACATAATTCTTCAGAGATTCAGAATATTTGTTCCACGCCGAACATCGTATAGTAAAATTGAGATTAGCATCAACATTTTTACCTTTTGAAATGAACATTCCAGTTAGTCCGGTGATTCCATAGCAAAAATCGCTGGGAATACCGTTGTCGATTCCCAATTCATATAATTCGTTATATTTTTCGTTTATCGTATGGATTACATCATCCATAACCGTATCTAAGATTTTTAAAACATCAAATTGTCTCACAAAACTAAGTAATCTTGTAGTGAGATCCCACCCAATTAAACTTTTTGCAGAATTGAGTGCGTTCAAATAGGCATTCACCTTGAATTTCTCCATCCGTATCGGGAACACTGGTACGGCGCCAGCTGAATATATCAAGTCGGAAAAGGGAAGTGCGACAGAAATTAGTTTTTTTCTGTCTTTAAATTTCTTCTTCTTTAGATATTCTCGTCCCGCTAAGAAATTATAAGCCAACCTTAGGACCGACTTAAAACTTATAATATCATCAGTAAATATACTCATTTTCTCATAACATCTCCATAAATGCTTCAATTCTAGTGGAAAGCTGACCTCTTATCGATCGTGAATAATCTCTTTCCAAATTTAACACTTGAATACCTATATCTTGCAGTTTATCTTTAAATAACGATTGAAATAAAGCGAAGTGGTCGCAAAATTTAATCACGTGATTAATTACGCCCAATTTAATTCCATGCTCCTTTTGGAATTCATTGACATAATTCTCAATCAGCGCAATCCTTTCATCGAGAGAATTAGGAACAGTGTGATCGCCATAAACATTATTTTCAAATCGTTTGACTAATAGATCGATGGGATCGCTAATTTTATCTAAAATTTCTTGGGAAAAAGTTTGAGTGTAATAATTATATCCCACCCAACTATCAAAAAATACGATATTCCCCCCGCTTTCTTCTATTAAATCCATCAGATAGTCCCCAATGAAGATCGAACACCCCGTAAGAATTACATTTTTCGCATTATTACCCATATAATCGTTTTTTTCTTTGGTTTGAGCAATAAATTCTTCCAGTTCAGATTGAATTTGTGGTCCGAATAGCATTGCTTTTTGATATATTTTTAATTTTTCCGATCCCTTGATTTGCAAATCTTTTACTTTTGCGAGTGTTTTTTTAAATTCGTTGTACTTTATAATACTTTCACGGATTTTTTCGTCGGGAATTTTTTCTCCCTTAATTTTTTCAAGTTCTTTTCGAAATTGTTCTAATTCGATTTTATAATACTTTAATGCATTATTATTTCGAGTATAGGAGACATAAAAATCCAACCTTTCAACATTAAAATTTTGAGAAATAATTTCTGAAACTACTATATCGGATACGCAATGATTAGACAATAAAATATAATCTACATAATCCAAGAATCTATACATGTTCGGTTTCAGAGAAAAGAATCCAATACAACTTTGGGCAAAACTACAAGTCGAAGGAGGTAAAAAGTTATGGCTCGCATTCATTAGCGAATCGTCCCCAGCAAAAACCAAGCGCAATGGAACAAAACCCGCTGCATCAATTAGCTCTTCTGGCACGTTGTCGTGGGAAAGAAACGCGATTATCTTCTTACCTTGCGCTTTCTTCTGCTCAATAAACGAAGTGAATTCCGATAGAAGATCCAAGGAGTGCATAATTAAATTCTTTAGCTAAATTAATATTATTAATTACAAGAGTATATTGTTGATAAAATTTACTCTTTACCCAAAAAGTCGTCGGATTTGCTTTCTTTTTCCTATACATTCAATAATATGATAGTTAGGAATTGAAAACACTCTAAAAAAGTGAAATTTCATTATTGAATGACTTCCAAATTTGACCTAAAATTAAGGGAATCGAACTCATTCCCAAAATCAAGAACCAACCATCAATTTGAGGATCCACAGTTTTTAAGATAAATGAAAGCCCTGGAAGATATGTCGCCAGTAGGATTATGGTAGCGCTTAAGACAATCGCTCCCCAAATATAACTATTGTCTGTAATTTCATTCTTGAAAAAACTTGACCTAAAATTTCGCATATTAAGCACATGCCATAGTTGAACAAAAGCCAGAGTCAAGAATGAAATCGTGACCGAGCGAGCTTCATCAAAGCCTAATATATAAAGGGCAATCGCATACGTTCCTAAAACGGTCATGGTAAGCCCAAACCCATATATCGCAATCGTGACCCAATGATTTTTTGTGATTATTGGTTTATCTGGATCCCGAGGGGCTCGTTTCATAATTCCTGGTGTACCTTCTCCTGCGGTTAGGGCAAATGCGGGAAAAATATCCGTGACCACATTCAAAAATAATATTTGCAATGGGAGAATCGGCAATGGCATCCCCAATAGAGATGCGAAAAATACTAGTAAAATTTCGCTAATGTTACACGAGAGCAAATATATTACAAAATTCTTAATATTATCTGTAATAATTCGACCCTCCTCTACTGCGGTGGTGATCGTCTCGAAATTATCATCCTCCAAAATCATATCTGCTGCCTCCTGAGCTACTTGCGTCCCTCTCTGCCCCATTGCAACACCTATATTGGCTTTACGAAGTGCAGGGGCATCGTTCACTCCATCTCCTGTCATGGCAACGATATTCCCTTCTTTTTGAAAAATATCAATAAGATTTAATTTTTGTTCGGGTTCAACTCTGGCAAAGATCGTGCCTTTCTCAATTTCCTCAATGTCCTCTCTTGATAATTCATCATACACCTTAATCACCTTACCTTCCCTAACATTAGAGCCATCGTGAGAAATTAAACCGAGTTCTTCTCCGATATATTGTGCAGTAGGCGCTTGATCTCCTGTAATCATAATGATGTTTATGCCCGCATTTTTACAAATTTCAATTGCGGGTTTGACTTCTTTCCGAGCTGGGTCTAAAAGTGCAACAAGTCCCAAAAATTCTAAATCTGAATATGGCTCAATATCTTGATTCTGAGCTTCTTTGGTAGCTGTTGCTATTATTCTTAATCCTTTTTCGGCAAACGATTGGTTATTTTGTAGAATTTTATTTTTAATTTCTTGGGTGAGAGATTTTACTCCGTTTTCGGTCCAATATGATGTACACACCTCTAAGACATCTTCTGGTGCACCCTTCACCGAGACTAAATATTTACCATTAAATTTGTTAATAGTTGCCATTTTGTTAATACTAGGATCAAAAGATTCTTCTCTTACTTCCGGATATTGCTCTAAAAGCTGCTTACGGCTAAAGCCCGATTTCAATCCCATTATCAATAATGCAACTTCTAAAGGCTCTCCAACAAATTCATCATCAGAATCTCCCTCTCCTTTTTTATAATTTGCATTATTACATAGCAAACAGACTTTAATCAATCTAGAAAGAGTAGTGAGTTCTTCTGGATTTATTTCTTCATTGTCGATTACAAATTTTCCACTAATTTCAAAGCCCTTTCCGGTAATTTCAATAATCTCCTTATTTGTATATATTTTAATTGCGGTCATCCTATTTTCTGTGAGCGTCCCTGTCTTATCGGTACAAATGATATTCGTGGATCCCAAGGTTTCGACTGCAGATAGGCGATTTATAAGTGCATTTTTATCTGCCATTCTCCACATTCCGCGTGCTAAAGAGATTGTAGCGACAACGGGCAGACCCTCTGGAACGGTTGCCACTGCTAAAGCTAAAGCGGACTCAATCATTAAGAATAAGTTTTCCGGATTTCTTATTAATCCACTTATTCCCACAACTACCGCAACTACTAATGTGACCCAAAAGAGATTCCTTCCCAGCTTTTGTAATCTTTCTGTGAGAGGAGTTTCTCCCTCACCTGCTTCTTCAACCAGAGAGGTGATTCGCCCCAATTCCGTATCCTCTCCCACTGCAACTACAATTGCTTCGGCAGATCCCCTGGTGATTGCTGTACCTTTATATAGCATATTATACCTTTCTGCCAATGGAGTTTTTTCATCTTCAATTTTTTTATTCTGTTTATTAACTGGAATTGATTCCCCGGTCAAAGAAGACTCATTGGCTTGTAGCTTTGAAGAATCAATGATTCGTGAATCTGCGGGCACTAGATCTCCGGCATCTTGAACTATAATATCTCCCACCACCAACTCATCAGCAGAGATCTTCCTCACTTCTCCTTCTCGTAGAACCTTACTTTTAATTTGTGTTAATTCATATAACGCTTCCATCGATCTGGCTGCCTTTAATTCTGTGAAAAAGCCGATTAAGGTATTAATAATTATAACAGCAGAGATCGCGATTGCTTCTATAATTTCACCAAAAATCAATGATATCACTGTGGCGGCGATAAGTAGAATTATAATGATACTTTTTATTTGATTTATCAATATTTCCAAGGCGCCTTTTCTCTCTTTCTTTTTCATCTTGTTAGACCCAAACTTCTCTCTTCTCGGTTCAATCTCACTTGAATTCAACCCTTTATTTGGATCCACGTCGAGTTGTTCAATTACTGTTTTATGGGAAACTTGCCATGGAGACGCTAGTTGTTCCAGAGAACCGTTTATATTTTCCTCATTCATGATAAACTGTTTGCTATTTCTATAATTTTTGAATATTTCTTTTCTATCTGGATCTATTTTCCTTTCTAAATCCTCAATCTACTGAACCGAAAGGGGTAAAGGGTTTATAAATGGAATAGATAGGGATTCTAATTTTTTGCTATTAAAAAAGCTTACATCTTAAATTTTTAACTTGATTATATCTTATCGATCTTCGATTATTATTAGAATTATTAATCCTAAATTTCCAGTAGATGAGAAATAAATCTAAAATTTAAGATAAAATCTTTGATAAGAGACTCTAAGAAATAATTAATGAAAAATAAGTAGAAAACTAATCATAATTTTTAGTTTGAATTTTTATCCAAAGCCAATAGAGCTGCGCCAAGAGCGCCTGTGAGTTGTGGGTATTCAGGTCGTACGATCTCAAATTCCAGTTCTTCTTCAAGATATTTTTTGACTGCGATGTTTTTCGCAACACCGCCACAGAATACTAAGAGAGGTTCTACACCAATTCGTTTTGCCATTCCTGCTACTCTTTTTGCAATTGATTTGTGAATCCCTGCGGCTATATTCTCTTTTGATGTTCCTTGTGCAAATAAACTGATCACTTCGCTTTCTGCAAATACGGTACAAGTAGAACTAATTGAAGCTGGCTTATTTGATTTTAATGCGATAGACCCCATATCATCTAAAGGTATTTCTAATGCGTTGGCCATTACTTCTAAAAATCTGCCCGTTCCCGCAGCGCATTTATCGTTCATCTGGAAATCAATGACATTTCCGGTTTTTGAGGACATAACAATGGCTTTACTATCCTGTCCTCCTATGTCGATGACAGAATGAGCATCGGGATAAAAAAATTGAGCTCCTCGTGCATGAGCTGTGATTTCTGTAATTCTATCATCAGCAAAATCTATCGTATTTCTTCCATAACCCGTTGACATTACAAATACATCAGAGCGAGATAATTCGTTTTTTTTTAAGATATCTTGAAATAGATTACGACCTACTCGTTTGAAATCATATGTTGACCTATTTAAACGCCAGTCAACCATCTGCTTATTATCGTCAAGTAATACTATTTTGGTGGCCAATGACCCGATATCAACACCACACATATGTTTCATTTTCTTGATTCTCCTTTTTAGTAGCTTCTAACTATATCGGAAAATGAAATTAGAATTATTAATTTTTTGTCTAAAAACCTTTGAGTTATAATAATAAAAAAAAATTGGATCTACTCATCAATTTGGAATAATATGAAAAAAAATAAAAAAGAATATGGTAAAACTGCTTAAAAATTCATTTATAAATCTTTTGCTTGGGCAATCCAATCTTTAATCTCGTCTAACACTGGCAATCGTCTTACGACATCTGGTTTCTCCTTATCAAATTCTTCTACCCTTTTTAAAGTATTTTCCGGATTTCGTTGTGCAAGTTCTTTCACCGAATCAATTCCAATCTGGTTAAGAAGGTCGGCATATTCAGAACCTACACCTTTAATTCTCATTAGGTCGGCGTGCTCCTGCCATTTATCAAGGCGCTTGGGGGAAATGCCCGTCTTGTCCGCCAATTCCTTAAGATCATTTTTAGATAATGGGACCAATTGCTCACACGTCTCGATACCAGCTTTTTTCAAATCTTTCGCATATTCATCCCCAATACCTTCGATTTTTATTAATTTTGTTCCAGGACCTTTTGTTTTTTTATCTACATTGTACTTCTCTTTCGCTTGTTCAATCCAGTCTTTTAAATCATCTAAGGTTGGTAATTGGCGCAAGACGTCCGGTTCTTCTTTATCTAGTTGTTCTAGTTTTTTAAGGGTATTTTCGGGATTTCTATACGCAAATTCTCTAACACTGTCAATTCCGATCTTATTTAGAGCGTCAGCGTATTCTGGTCCAACGCCTTTAAGCAAAACCATTAAATCTGCGTGCTCTTGCCATTTATCCAAGAGCTTTAGTGATAGATCTGTCTTATCAGCTAGGTTTTCTAAATCTTCATAGCTTAATGTTACAAAATCTTCCACTTCATCAACGCCATTTTCTTCTAAGACTTTTGCGTACTTCTCTCCTACTCCTTCAATCTCTATAACTTTCATATAATTATACCTCAATCTTGTTTACATTAAATTTCGAAAAACTTAGTTTAATAAGAACAAAAATTTAATTATAAATCTTTAGTCTAAATTTCAAAAGTTTCTTATCAACCCACACTAAATAATTGATTATATGATTTGATCAATGAAAAATACAAATTCTCGATGTTACTAAAATACAAAAAATAAATTATCCGTATTGAAAGTCTTATTTTAAAAATAAAAAGAAAAAATATGAGATAGAAAATTATATCACTTATTTAATATCTTCTGCTTGCTTAATCCAATCTTTAATTTCATCTAATACGGGTAGCCTGCGCAACACATCTGGTTCATCCTTATCCAATTCCTCGATCCTTTTAAGAGTGTTTTCAGGGTTCCTTTGAGCTAATTCTTTTACAGAATCTATTCCAATTTTGTTTAACGCATCCGCATATTCTGGACCAACGCCCTTGATTCTCATAAGATCGGCGTGCTCTTGCCATTTGTCCAATAATTTCTCTGATATACCCGTCTCTTCGGCCAATTCTTCAAGATCATCTTTCGAGAGTGGCAACAATTGTTCACAATCTTCGTATCCTGCTGCTTTAAGATCTTTCGCGTATTCTGGACCAATCCCTTCGATCTTTATAAGTTTGGTACCTGAACCCTTCTTTTCGTCGATAATTCCATACTTCTCCTTTGCTTGGTCGATCCAATCAGAAATTTGATCACTCGTAGGGAGCTTACGTATCACATCTGGCTGGTCTTTATCTAATTCTTCAATCTTTTTAAGTGTATTTTCAGGATTTCGATATGCGAGTTCTTTAACTGAATCAATCCCCACTTTATTTAAAGCTTCCGCATATTCCGGACCGATTCCTAAGAGACTAATTAAATCTGCGTGTTCTGCCCATTTGTCTAAACGCTTTAACGAAATTCCTGATTTTTCAGCTAATTCTTCAAGCTCTTCCCAACTTAATTCAGCCAATTGCTCTACATCTTCAATTCCTGCATTATTTAAATCTTTTTCATATTCTGGCCCAATACCTTCGATTTCAATTACTTTCATTTTATTTCAACTCTGTTGTTGTTTAACATTCAAAATGAGATGTTAGTAAATATATAAAAATAAAGATTTTTAATAGTTTCCACAATTTTGAACAAAACTTTCTTTGTGATTGTAAAGACTAAAAGAAGGATAGATAAAGAATTTGAATAGCAAACTTATCATGAGAAGCTATTACTCAGAAACTACAATTTAGATGTGATAATCCTATTTATTATTGATAAGGAAGAAAAATTTTCTCATGGTCCACCGCTTGGAGTAAATAAGAGGATAGGCATCGTAACCAGAAAAGTAATTATAAAAGCTGCTATCATTTGAATCACATTCTTGATGATCGAACCTTTTGAGATCACTCCCAAAAAAACACCCAATAAGACGATAAAAACGATGATTATAGTAAATGAAATAATAAAGGTTATCAAGCCTGCTTGAGGGACAAAAAAGAACGGAAACAAAGGAACCAACCCTCCTAAAAACGGAGCGCCCCCATTCACCGTGGAGACAATTTTGTTTGCGAAACTTTCCGCTTTCTCGTATAATGTTTTTACTTTTTCCCTTTTTTTCTGCAAAATTTTCTTTCTTAATATAGGAGGATTATCATTGGGAAGTTCTCGAAGCATTGCTTTTTCAATTTCTTTCACATCTACTTGCTGTTCAATCGTTTTGCCCTCTTCTTCTCTGAACTGTCCCATCGCGCGCTCGATTTCATTTTGAATTTTTCTCCGTTCAGCTTTTTCTGATAGATAGGATCCAGAAAAGCCCGAGATGAACATACTGATCGAGGTACCTATGCCCGCAAGAATGATAATATGGCTCTCAACAGTCGGCGTTCCAGTAAGAATATAGGTAAGAAAGCCCAATAAACTGCCAAGAATGGTTAACATTCCATCATAAAAATTATTCACAAAATATCGACGAGCTATTGCCCCTACATTCGTTATTTTCAAATAGTTTTTGTATTTTTCCATCATCGAGAGTCTAAAATCCACCCAGTTTGAGGTTTTTTAATTTGAAGCATATAACAATAATGCAAAAATCTTTAAAAACATATTTTTATAGTTCATATGATATTATTATGCATTTTTAAGAGTGCACATCTCTGTAAACAACCAACACTTACGTGAATCGGTATTAGGTAGTACTACTTACAGTAAAATATCTCGAGTGAGTCTTTGCCAAAAAGCTTTTGGGACTCATTTGGTACTTCTGCGGTCTGATTTTACTCTTATTTAACTCTTTTGTGGGACGCCCGTTTGAAGGGGAGAATTTGATCGGGGGGGCGGTGAGAAATTTGGTAACCTTTTGCCTTGCTTGATCGGTTAGG
>SHMW01000015.1 GCA_008080735.1 Promethearchaeota archaeon | reverse complement strand
GGAAAATTAACCTACAAATTTATATGGGATAAAATATTTTCGATCTAAAAATATAGGAAATCTATCCTATATTAATAATAAAAAACATAAAAAAATGAGAAAAAAAACACTTATTTTTGGGATTGGTTTATGTTTATTGATCACTCCCTTATTTCTATTCTTAGGATTACCTGGTGCGAGAGCTAATGGATCAATTCCATCAGAGTATTCTGATATGGTAGATTTAAATGGAGAGTATATCTATAATGTGACCGCTTTTGGTGGAGACACTGCGTGGTTTAATTATGATTTGAATGCATCAGAAGTCTGGCAAATGTGGTCAACTGAAGAAGGAGGTCAAGTTATAGTAAATTTTACTGGATTTTATAATAGACATCCAAACGATACTTTTGGTTTTATGTTCCTAAAATTTCCAGACCAGAACATGCCCTACATGGATATTAGTATAACAGATAAAGTTGGGACTGTCAATATCACTCGCAATAACTGCTCAAACGGGGAAATTTTCAATAACATGGTCTTAGGACACTGGCCATTTGATTCGGGTTTCCTTATTCCAAATAATATGACATTAATGAAGGAATTAGCCGTGCAGACTGCTAATGAAAGTGGGTTAGAATATGACATTGAGGAGAGTTACAGTTTTGTAAGATTTTATTTTAAAGACGCTTTTCAAGAAACCGAATTATTATATAATCCTCAAACAGGTTTATTGCTTGAAGCAAATGTAACTGCAGGAGGATACCATTTAGAAATGTTTTTAACTAATTTCAGAACAGAATTCTTTGATAAAACATATCAATATGATGTGTCCACATTTGCTGGTACTCTACCTATCTACTACCCCAATGATTCATTTGCAGGATATTTCTTCACGAGTGCTGGAGCATTTATAGAAGTTAATTTTACGGATCTTTATAGTGGGGTGCCCCATCTTGACGCAAATGCAACATACCTTAGATATACTCCATCATATTCATCGGTTTTAGAATCAGTCTTTTATGCTGAGAATCTTTCAAATTCTGAATTGTCATATAAATTATTATTGGGTTTTGATACATTTCTACCTGGATTTTTAATTCCTGATATGAATCTCTCAGAAACAAAACAAAATGCGATAGATGCTGCTGAGGATGATCCAGGTGATGATTGGGATCTTTACGGGGAACTTGAAATTTTAGAATCCGATTTAACTTTGAAAATCAAATTCGATCAAACGGGTGGCACTCAGTATACTTATTTAATTATAGAAAAGAGAACGGGTCTTCTGTTATCTGCTGATACGGGATTTGGTAATTATAAGTTAGATATGAAAATTCAAGGATTTTCCGAGCCTGATTATCCAGAAACTCCATCAACCCCGCCCCCTCCAAACGGAAATCAAATTCCGGGATTTCCTTTGATATTAATCGGAATCGTCTCTGTTATTAGTGTCCTTGGAATTGGGTGGAAAATAAAAAACAATTTACATCAATAAAAGATAAAATTATTATTTCTTTTTTTTTATTATGAAAAAACGCTTTAAATATATAATTATAGCAATTATTGGAATTCTTAGTTTTTCTACATTAATAGGTGTTAATTATTATTTTAATATTCCAAAAAATCGTAAAGAAAGTGTTAATAATATAACTCTAATTGTGAATTACGCTGGTGAAAAACCAGTCGATAAATGGGACAATTTTTCTCTTTATGATGGAAAAACTACCGTAATTTATGCATTATTAGAGAAATGCGAGGTCGAAATGACTGGTACACCAGAAAATGATGCATTTGTAAAAGCAATAAATGGAATCAAGCAATATGAAAACCTTGCAAGCTATTTTTGGTTATTTTTTGTAAATGGAAAACAATCTCAAGTAGGATCTTCTCTTTATACTTTAGATAATGGAGATCTTATTTGGTGGAATTATACTAATCAGTTCTGATCAAATTTTAGCTTTAATCCAAATTTTGTATAATTAATAATTAAAAATCAGTTAATATTAAGCTTTAATTTTATCTAGAAGTGGCTCCATAGTTCGAAATGCCTTTCGAATCTTATGAAAGTAGTAGCCGAGCTTATATCCCTTCTTACAATTCGTAAAGAGCATAAAATTTTTCTCGGCAGAACCTACAACAATTATGGTATAACCATTGGTTCCTCTGATAACAATCTCCCTTAAATCGCCTTGGTCCAAACTTTCGCTGATTTTTTCTCCTAAAGACAACAAGGTCGCTGGGCTGGCACTGTAAATGTCTGCGACTACATCGGCCGTCTCGGAACTTGCAACTCGCAGACCCGTTTTAGATACTATCGCAGTTCCCTCTAAATCCGTAGAACTTTCTAACCATTCCAGGCTTTTCATCAATTCATTTAGGATCTCATCATTTACCCCTTCTAGCTCAGACCATACTTCGCTCATTTTTAACTACAACTCCAATAATTTCTGATAACTACTACTATAATTATAATATTATTTCAAAATTTAAATGTTTTTTAACTGAAAACTTCGTAGTTCTTTCATTACGACGCGCTCATTTTTGTGAATATCTTCTTTGCCCTTCTCCGCACCTACAATCACGGCGCCTTTCGTACCAAAAGTGTCCTTAATCTTAGTAAAAGGGGCTTCTAACTCGCGCCCGACTATCTTCCGAGCTCCTGCTATACTCTGGGCTAATCCCGTGCAGACAATTCCTTGAGAATGATTAGGATTAGTAATGCTTCCCACTTTCGTTTTGTACTTATATAATATTGGTGGTTTTTCAAGGATATCTACGAGTTCCGCCGAACCCAATATCCGCAAGGTGGTTGGAGGTAAATCTAATCGACTTAAGAGCATTTTGTTACGGATTTTTCTCATTAATACTCGTTCATTAAACCACAAAAACGCTTTAAATTCCGTTTGATCCCCAGAGACCGAATTCCTTATCTTTTTTCCGCTTTCTTCTCTATAGGGATAAATTTTGCCTATGCTGGTTGCCATTCCGATGGTGATATGCAACTGGGTCCCAAAATTCGTGTCTGGCTTAAATAGGGACGACTTGGTCACTTTCACATCCGCAATCCTACAAAAATCAAAGGCGGTTATGTTATCTGTTGCATAGCACCCACGATAAATGTTTTTAACATCAATATCCTTCATATTTAAGCCGACACGATTTCCAGCTCGAGCCGATTCTACATTCTGATGAAAGATCTGGATATTTTTGACACGTCCTTTGGCATTAATAGGAAGGATGGAAAGATCATTCCCGACTTTCACAGTTCCCGTCACAATAGTACCTGTAAGAACAGATCCAATCCCTTTAACTTTAAAATGATGGTCTATGGGCACGATAATATCATCCGAATTTGAACGTTCTACATCCAATCCAATAATATTCTCATAAATTCCTTGTTTCAATGCTTCAAATCCCGTTTTTTCTTTTGCAGAAACCGCATATATAGGAATATTTCGACCAAAACTGGTGGATTCAAAGAAATTCCTCGTCTTTTCTATTACCTTATCGAGTTCCCCATTATATAAATCGGTCTTATTCAATATTACAATGATATCCTCAACTCCTAAGGATTCAATCATCACTAAATGCTCGCCTGTCTGGATTTGAGGCCCTTTATTGATATCTATGACGACCAGTGCCAGATCAATAATTTCTATGGAAGAAGCACTGATTTTTAATAAATCGGCATGACCTGGTGCATCTACGAGAGTGACTAAATACTCGTCTAAGACAAAACTCGTGAAACCTAAATCGATCGTGATCCCTCTCTGTTTACTCTGAGGATGGGCATCTATACCCGCAGTCGAGATTATTTCCGAAAGGACTTCGGCGACCGCGGTTTTTCCGCTATCAATATGCCCAAATAAACCCAGATTGATTGGAATCTTTTCTGAAACGTCCATGATTGATAATTAATAAAAATCCAACTTCAACTTAAATCTAATGCCAATAAAAACAAATATTGACCTACAATAGATTTAATAGGATTTTAATTTGTAATATAATTATCAATTCTAAATAACAAATTTTTCAAAAGGTACCGAAGATGGCTAAATTCTGTCCCTATTGTGGAAATCCCGTAAAGCCCAACGATAAATATTGCATAATATGCGGAAAGCCTCTACTTGCAGACATTTCGAAAAAAGCTGAGCAAGAAGCAGAAAGGAAAATGCAAGAAGACATCGAAGAAGCAAAGAAAGAATCGAAATCGAAAAAAGAAAAGAAGAAAGAAGAAAAAGAGGAAGAGGAAGAGATTAGCGAGGAGGAGGAAGAGGAAATGGAGGAGGGTGAGAAAGATAAAAAGAAAAAGGACAAGAAAGACAAAGAAGAGGAAGAAGTTAAAGAAGTTAAACCCTTACCCGAAGAAGTAAAACACCAGATAGAGCTTTACGCTGACTATTCCGATCTCCAGTTTAATAAGGAAACCCTAAAAAAAAAACTTGAAGGGGTGTCCAATATGATGAAAGATGAAAAATACGATTACGACTTTGATTACAAGCAAAAAGTTAATATTAAGCTTAAAGCCGTAAAAACATTAATTAATGAATTAAAAGAGAAGGAAAAACAAATCGAGTCTGAGATGGATGATATCTTCATTATTCAAAAGCTCAATAATGAACTCGATGCAAAAGTCTATCAATTGAAAAATCTTACTCGACAATACAGACTTAAAAAGGTAGATAAAAGCACCTTTGAAAAACTTAAAAAGAAATACAAGTCCACAAAAGAAGACATTGAACAACAACTCTCTGATTTACGGGATGGGATGAATCAATGGATTCAAGAGCTGAAAATGGAGGAGAATGATTTAGTAGGGCTATTGAAACTGAATAAAGGGAGATATTCCTCAAAAGAGATTCAAGAGGATGAATATAAGAAAACACGGGAAGATTTAGAGTTCAAACTAAAGAAAGTGAGGGCTAAAATCGACACCTTGGAAAAATTGACTAAGTAAATGAGAATTCTAAATATTTATTTATTTTTGTTAATTTGAGAAAATAATTACTCAAAGATAATTGATATGAGAAAAAAATTAATCGGAATCATCATCCTTCTAATCGCTTTATCATTTTTGGCTTATGGCATCATTTTGGGCCAATTTAATCTCATAGAGCTGCTCTATAATCAAATGGCAAGTATTTAGTTATGCAATAAGAGAAAAAGAATTAGAAAAAATAAATTTATAAAACCATCTCTTCTATAAAATTACTCTTTCTTGTTGAAATATAATTTATTTGCTAAAATTATTGCGATAATAGCACATGTTCCAATAATTAACACGGGAATCGTCCATATAAGCATACCTGGTACATAGGGTAAAATCCAATCATTCCACGGATCATTATTCTCGGCGGGAGTATAGTTTGTCAACATATCGGTGCGATTATCATCATTCGGGTACCAATACTTAATAGCTCCTACATTGGGAGCGTACCATACATAGAAATCGATTTTACCATCTGGAGTGATTTCTTGCTCATGGACTCTTATTGTGTCATTAAAAGTCCCTGCTGGAACCGTCACCGCCTCTACTGCTTCCACTGTATAATTCCCCACAAAATTTATGCTTTGACTTCCGCCACCCGATAGTGTTAGAACGGAGGAGGTTTCTCCATAATTCGACTTTCCAACTTGAACAGGCTCCGTTACGTAAATCAATCCCTGGTCTGCGATCACTTGGGCATTCTCATCTTTAAATCCCCACCATAGTAGCGAATTCCCTCTCTTACTTAACCACATTTGATTAATCCAAGTATAGGAAGTTTCACCTATTTGTTGATGAGCCTCACCCCATAAAACCGTGAATGTCCCGAAGATGCCGTGTAAAAATCCACCACCCTCTTCAATATATCTTTTTGTATCCCAAGTTCCTGTATCATCAGTACTATTGTAATATAATTCCGTTCCTATGTTTAGAGGGAAATATTCCATATTTAGCGGTTTAAATTGTGGAGTAATGAAAAAACTCAATGTTGGGGTTAAACCCATTAAAGCAACAGAACAAATAATTCCAATTTTTACAAATTTTTTCATAACTTTGTAATGTAAATGGTTTATTTAACCTCTTTTAAAATTTTACATTTTTGTGATAAGAGGACAAATATATTCTAATGTATATGAAAAAAAGTGATTGGCAAGTAACTATTCGGCTATCTGAATCATTGGAGAAATGAATTTTTGATTTTCTTAATCTCAAATTCAAAAATAAAGTAAATCAGTATCTCTCTCTGCCGCTGGGGCGCGCATCATCTAAAAAGCCTTTCTTCGTAAATTGTTTCTCTTCTTTTTGCCTGACTTTCTTAGCTTCTTTATAATGTTTCTTACATAAATAGATCTTATGCAAACGGTTCTCTTTATAGATTAAATTTGCTTGCTCCACATAATCTTTCCACTTATTTTCAGAAAGACTCCGCACGGCTTGTTTTTTACAATCAACCACAGAACACGCTTTTGCTTTGCCCCCAGAAGTCTGCAATTCTTGTTTTTCTCGAAGTTCCTTAGGTAGTTTCATATCTATCAACTAGTCTGCTAAAAAATTTATAAAATCAAAGATTATGTTAAACAATTAAGGATAATCTTAAAATTTTTGCCCCTTCTATGCTATGGATCCGGAAAATTTTATCTTCAACGACACATTAATTAAAGAGAAGCTAATTCCATGCGATGATCCGCAGAGGATTCGATTATCGGATAAGATGTTTATAAATTCTGCAGTACTATTTTCTATCATCCCCTATGATAACAGACCTTATGACCTTATCATTATCCATAGAACGAATAGGGGGAGGAAACATAGAGGTGAGATGTCCTTTCCGGGGGGTAAATTCGATCCATCATTGGATCAAACATTATTAGATACAGCAATCCGAGAAGCTATGGAGGAGATTGGTGTTTTTCGAAGTGATATTGAAGTTTTAGGCTGTCTAAATGATTTTCCCACAATGACAAAGTATATTATCTCACCATTCGTTGCGAAAATTAATCCTCAGGCAAAATTAATACGCCAAGAGAGGGAGGTACAAGAAATATTAAAAGTCCCAATTGATTTTTTCATAAATAAGATTAATTTTCAAGAGCAAGCGTTCAAGATAATGGATAAAAAATTTCCAGTTTTTTATTTTACTTATAAAAATCAGCAATCTAATAAGAGTTATCTCATCTGGGGCGCGACTGCGTTCATGATTGTATCATTTATCGAAAGAATTTACGGTTATGAGATGTCAGAACTCGGTATCAAGAGATTTAAGCTTAATGAGATAGTATCTTTGAAAGATTTTTTACGATACAGAGACAAAATCACTTCTCAAATAAATAATGATATATAGTACCTATAAACTTCAAAATATTCCTGCCATAGATAGATGAATATAAATTATATTTTCTAAAATGTAATTTAGAAATAATCTTCAGACAAACCATGAAAAAATACACCTTGAATGATTTTATCTTTGATGAAGAAATTATCTCTAAGGGACTTTTAGAATATGAGTCTGATTTACGATTATGTTTGGAAGATGAAAGGTTTACGAAAGGAGCTGTGGTGTTTCTCATAATCGCATATTCTAATAAACCGTATGATCTTGTGCTTATTCGGCGAACCCATAGAGATGGAGATAAACATTCAGGTGAGATGAGTTTTCCCGGGGGAAAGTTCGAAAAAACTAGAGATAGATCATATATTGATACGGCTCTACGAGAGACTGAAGAGGAGCTAGGAATTCCCCGACATAAGATCAATGTTTTGGGCTCCTTCGATGACCATATCACACCAAAATTCTTCATTATTACTCCAATTGTCGGATATATTTCTCCCGAGCAAGAAATGGTGAAAGAAGAAAGTGAAGTTAAGGAAATAGTAAAAATCCCTATAACTTTTTTCGCTGATGGAAATAATTATAGAGAAAGAACTTATTTACTCCATGGGAATAAAATTGCGGTCGGAAAATACATATATCGGACGTCTGAGGGGAAAAAATATGTAATCTTTGGAGCTACTACCCATATAATCGTTCATTATCTTCAATCTGTTTATGATTTAGAATTAATGAGATCGGGTTACAGACGTTTGAACTGCAGCGACTTTCGAGAACGAATGAGAAGAAATTATAAATAATATAAATATCTTAGAAGAGAATTAATAAATAGATATAAAGAAACCACTTAACCAATAGTATAAAAACATAAAACTCAATAAAAAAGCAATATTTTTTTAATAACAACCTAATTAAACCCAATGGCCCGGGGCGGTCGAAGTGGTCTTTGACGCTGGACTTCAATTTAATCTACAAATAAGAAGAAATCCAGTTATCCCGCGGAGGGATAGGGGTTCGATATGATCGTAGTGTGCTGCGTTCAAGGAAATCCCCCCCTGGGCCGCCATTGAAAATCTTCTTTTCTTCTTAATAACTCTTTTATATCGGGTTATAATCAAAGAAAAAGTTTTATTATTATCAAGTAAAAATAGATTTAGAGTTGATTTAAAATGAATTTACGAAAATTATTGGAGAATGGAACGTTTATTCAAGCTCCAGGGGCATACAATGCTCTAAGTGATGAAGCCGCTGAAATTGTTGGGGGTTTGGGAGTTGCTGGATCTGGAGTGTATGGACCAAAAACATCATATTTTGAACCAACACACGGTTCTGCTCCAGCCGTATTACAAAGAAAAAATTATGCAGGTGAGCCAGTCGCTAATCCAATTGCCGCCATAATTTCTACAGTTTTAATGTTAGATTATTTAAATTATACCCAAGAATCACACAATTTAATGAAAGCAGTAGAAAATACGCTTATTGGTGGACAAAATCCCCAAGAAAATTGGAAATATTTACCAAGAGATGCTGTTCCGACCAAATTCAGAAAAAATGGGAAATTCGGAAGCACTCAAGATGTCGCAAATAAGATTTTGGATGAATACAGAAAAATTTGCTAAGTGCTCTCAAGCTAAGATTTTCTTTTCTCTTGATTGATTTTTTTAGAATTTCATGCGAATAGTTAATTTTGATTAAGTCTTATTGAATTATATTATTAGATATTAGAATAGTATGTCTCAAAAATGGATTTGGTGATTTTTTTTGGTTGATTTAAATAACATTATCAATTTTTTTAAAAATTCAAAAATTCCAGAAAATATGCTCAATAGAGGTCAACTTGTCCTCAATCAATATATTGACCCTATAAGAATATTATTCCAACAAAAAGCAATACCTACTGAAGGATGGGGTGATGAGCAGATAGAGTTCTTATTGCATATATTAGCGAATATGGACACTGATAAAGACCAAAATGCCTCCCAAGTAGGTGAACGAGAGGCACGAATCGCCTCAAAACTTAGCTTGAAAACCTCTGGAGGATTCTGTCATGGTGTAGGACGGAGTGGATTTCTCACAGCCCCTCAACCTAAAGCTCCGGGCGGCTCCATAATGTATGAAATAACCAATTACCTGGCACGGGATATTCTGAGAAAATGTGGTCTCCCGAATATCAAAAAGGCAATTGTCACCCCAATCGCAACGGGAATGTCTTTAGCACTTACATTATCCGCATTTAAACCTGACTGGAGCAAGAGAGAACTTCAAAATAAGAGAAAAATACTTCTACCGAGATTAGACCATAATTCCATCTTAAAATCCATCTCATTTCTCGGGCTTGAACCCAAAATAGTGGAAGGCACAATTTTTGGAGACTCGGTTAGAATCCCACTCGAAGATATACAAAACGCATATGACGATGAATGCTATGCTATCGTTTCATTTACGAGTTTTTTTCCTCCAAGAGAAGCCGATGATGTTAAAGGCATCAGCAAATTTGCAAAAGTGAAGAATCTCGTTCACATAATCGTTAACGCGTATGGTGTTCAAAGCCCTGAATGGATGAAAATGATTAGATCTGCAATTGATGCGGGAAGAGTTGATGCAATTATTCAATCTACAGATAAAAATTTCCTCAGTCCCGTTGGCGGTGCACTCATCGCTTCACCTGAACAAGAAAAAATCGAAGTTATCAGTCAGACTTATCCTGGTAGAGCTTCAGCGTCTCCGGTGGTAAATTTTCTCATATCAATGCTTTCCTTAGGGGTACAAGGATATGAAGATCTGATCCAAACCCAACAAGAAAACCGAAAGTATCTAGAAGATCGGCTTTCCTCTTTTGCTAAAGATATAAATGAAAGAATTATGGATATCTTTAATCCCGTAGCTGTGGCGATGACTCTCAATACCCTTAAAGAAGATCAACTTTATGCCTTAGGCGGTGCCTTATATAACCTACGGGTAACAGGTCCACGAGTATATGATCCGAACCAAAAAGCATTTGGAACTTGTGTAAATGGATATCCGACGCCTTATATTGTTATGAATGCAGCTATTGGCTCCACTCGAGAGGATATTGATAAAGCAGTTGCTCGTCTTGAAAAAGCATACAAACAAATCAAAACCTAATTGCTTTTTTAAGCATCTCTCAATACACACATAGATGGATGAAAATTGCAACTAATATAAAAATTTAAAATTATTCTAACTATATTTTATTAAAAACAGTTAGAATTTTTAAAACAAGATTTTCATTACATATTTAACTAATTATCATAATATTAGGTATAAACTATGGAAAACAGACTTTTGAATCAGTTTGAAAGTGTTATTTCAAGAGAATGGCTAACTGAAGAGATTAATGAACCTTTTGAGCCGCTTACTCACAGAGAATTGTTCGATTTGACATATCATACCGCGAATAATGTGGGAACAAGATGTGTGTTTATGAAGTTATATCAAGATTTTAAAAAGGGCTCACGAGCGATTTTATATTCAAAAAACAAAACATTCCTCTCAATTGAGAATTTAGACGACCAATTGAATGCGGTGTGCTATTATAATGATGATGAACATGCAAATAGATTAACCAATACGATTTTCCCCTTACTCCAAGAGCGAAAGACCAGATTCAATAATAAAGAAAAAGAGATTAAAACCCAGCTTTTAAAATCGATTTTAGTAGAACGAAAAATTGATGAATGCGCCAATCTGGTTATGTTGAAAGATATAAATCGTAAGATATATTTTGCCATTGGCGATGCGAGAGAATCAGCTGCGGTAGTTCCTTTATTTATGGAAGCAGAGGGGTCAAGACTTGTCCAACTGGCGTTAAATAAATGGATGGCGACAGCTCAAAATCTCCCTCCCGAGGAATCGTTTCCAGAAGAACGGGTTCCCGGATTACTAAAAAATTTAATGCAGATTAAACGATGGGTTTTGAATCTGATTAGTTCTTATTTAGATAAAGAAGAATAACCTTTCTCTTTCTTCCAAATTTCCTCTATAAACTCTTTTAGGTTCACTTGAGGAGTGTCTTTCTAGTGAAAACAGGTTAGCAATCCATTTCAAAAACACGAAACGATATTGGACGGGTCGCCCCGATTTAATCCTAAAAGAGGGAAACAAGATTATTATCGCTGATTATAAGCCGAATTATAAATTTGACGGCAATCCTAATCACCATTTTATCAACGGGATGGCCCAATTGATCGGGTATGCGCTGCTGATACAGAGTCAGGTGGACGAGGGCTTGGAGATCGGGTGCGTGATGTTTAACGAGAAAGGGGAGGCAATAGAGTTTAACCCCTATGATATGCTCCCCCACCTAGAGACTTTTCTTAACGGTAAGTTTATTGAATGGCTGGACGAGCCGGAAAATCACAAGGTCAAGCAAGTCTACCTTAACGAATTAGCGGATCAATTGCGAGCACCTGAATTCGACGAACAAGAATATAACGATGCTCTTAAATATTATAAATTAATAAAGCCGAAGACGGAATTTTATAATTTCTTTGAGGACTTTGGCTCTTTACGAAATCAAATGCTGGTAAGGGAATACATCAATATGTATTCATTATTTTGATTAGTACCTTTTGAGAACGTCAAAAATGAAAATTTCCATTATAAAAAAACAATAAATCGAGAAACACTATATATTTATTAAAGTCGCAATAATAAAATGTAGTATATAAAGAATAAAAAAACCAGACAAATCTATATGACAATCACAAACTTTCGGAACTCTATGGTTGATGAGAAGGATGCTAAGGTGTTAGAGGAGATTGAGAATATTATAGGGAAGACAATTAAGGTTATCGATGGGCCACATCTTATCAAGAAGACGGCATGTACGATACAAGGCAATCGGGTAGACGCGCTAAGTCTTTATGAATGCGATATACCAAAGCTTCCCGAGTCGATCGGGAACTTGCCTGCCTTGGAACAATTTTATATTGGTAGATGTAACCTAAAAGAGCTTCCCGAGTCGGTAGGGAACTTAAAAGCTCTGAAAAATATTTATTTCTTCGAGAATCCGTTAGTAGGACTTCCCGAGTCGATAGGGAACTTAAAACAGTTAAAAGATTTATATATACGATACAACAAACTTTCAACTCTCCCCGAGTCGGTAGAGAATCTAACATCTCTTACCGCTATAAGTTTAGGCGGAAACAATTTCTCAAAAATACCCGAAGTAATCGGTAAAGTGAAGTCATTAAACATATTGTCTCTTAGCCATAACCCGATTACCGAAATCCCCGAATATATTGTGGACTTGCCAAACCTTATTGGGTTGGATGTAGATCACTGCGAGCTTACATCTTTACCCGAGTTTATAGGTAATTTCTCTAATTTACACACTTTGAATTTGATGCATAACAAGATTTCCGAGCTTCCCGACTCCATAGGCGATTTAGACACTCTTAGAGTTTTGGAACTCTCTCATAATGAACTTACTAAGCTCCCTGACTCGGTCGGACGCCTTACGGAGCTTCGAACGCTTTATCTCGACCATAATCAACTGACTTCGCTACCCGCTTCCATCGGGAACCTCGTTCATTTGAGAACTCTCTATTTGCAACATAATAACTTAATAGTCTTGCCAGATACGATCGGTAATTTCACTCAATTAGAGTCTCTATATTTAAACGATAACAACCTCGACTCACTTCCGGATTCATTTGAAAATCTCTCCAAGCTGAAAGGATTTCAGCTCGAAAATAATCGGCTCACCACGCTTCCCGACTCGCTGATAGGGTTGAATATACTTCCTTCACTTGATGGAAACAACTTTAATTCGGTTCCACCCGTTTTGGAGGAACTCTATAAGAAGATTTATGGAGATAATCCTCAGAATTATTTTAAGAAGGATATTACGTTTGGCTATGAACAACATTCTTCCGAGTAACCTTTCTCTTTCTTCCAAATTTCCTCTATAAACTCTTTTAGGTTCATTTTAACAAAAAAATTTTTATGGTTTAGTATTTTTTATAATTTATACTGGATTATAGCTCCAATATCTCAAAATAGATTTGGTATAGATACCCAACTGAGATTAGTGATATTGAGAGATTTCCTCTGAGCTGTTATCTAACAAATAAAAATCATTTGCTCCCGTTGCTTAGCTTGGTTAACAAGCGATAGGTTTCTTGTCTTGATCGACAAGCGCAGGTCTTATAAATGGCCGATGGACATACATCCATTAACCGTGTCCATAATAGTAAAAACCTGAGTGTACAATTGGGTTCCAATTTGCCGGGAAATCGGGGGTTCAAATCCCCCCGGGAGCATATCTTCTTATTCAACTATGTCAATAAAACTGACCGAGTCTGCGAAAACATACATCCAAGAGCATAGAATTGATTCCTTATTATTGGATGTTAATACTATTCAAGAAGGATGCACGGCAATTTATAGTCCAAATCTCACCATTATCTCACATTCATCAGATTCAGATTTAGATATTCAATATGCAGAACTTGTCGAGAGAAAGAATTTAAAATTGTATATCTCGAATAGATTTCTTGAAACTTTCGGACCCCGCAATGAATTTTATTTGGATATGAAAGGATTTTTTGATAAAATCTTAATAGTTTCCAATATTGAAGCCAAAACGAAAGATATCTGTAAAGTGTGAGATGAGTGGTCTGACTATTCTTTCATTGCCTTTGGACGCCTTCCTACAAAATTTTTGAATTCATCAGTTCCTTGAATTTCAAATCTTAGAGTGAGTTTATAGAACTAAAAAAATATAAATATGTTTCCTTACATCTTTATTAAACAATTTGTTACGAATTCGAAAAGATTAAAGAAGTAATCTTATATTAAGTTCGTAAGAGAAAAAAAAGAATAATCAAACTGAAAAACCCGAGAATGGTGATTTAAATGGCAGAAATGTTAACGGATTTGCTTCAAAACATATATAGTCGTATAGCACAGTTAGGAAAGGCTATTCAAGGTCTGAAGAACTCACTTGATGGTCTAAATCAAAACATAGAAGACAAGATTACCAATCTTAATACAAAGATGGAAAATTTTGCCCAAGAGATTACAGTCGCACAGACGAAGCATTTAGAGGTAATATCAGAGATTGGAGAGGGAGCGAAGAAAGAAATTGAGGTCGTCCAAGAAGGTTTAGGATTGAAAAACTTAAAAAAAATGATTTCTGATATGGAAAACTTTTCTAAACTCGCAGAGGAAGTTTTAAATCAAGATACGGTCAATTTGCTCCTATCAGAAGCGATCTCATCCGTAAAAAATTTAAAGCAGAAGCAAGAAACTCAAGTTGTGGAACAAACCACTGAGCAAGAAGAATAATTAAAACAAATATAATCTAAAGGTGAAAGAATAAATGAGTGATGAAATGGAAAAGCTTCTTGGAGAAATGATTGATAAAATCAATCAGATAATGCAGAGTCTTGATGGGACCATCTCTCAAATTGAGTCGATGAATGAGTCAATAAACGCAATGAGTGATAAATTTTCCCAAGAGATTGTAAGCTTAACTGAGAACGTCAGACTGATTGTTGAAGCGTTGAAGCAGTTCCGCGTCCAATCTAATAAGAGTATGCAGGAACTTTCTGATGAATTAAACGAGAAAATCGAAGATTTATGGGAAAACAAATCTATTGAGGTAATTTTAGAAGATGAGAAGAAAGCGATTGAGACCATCAAGAAAGCCCAGAAGACTGTGTCTGATAATTTGTATTATGCGCAACTTTTAACTATAATCCAGAGCATCCGTGAAGAGACGAATCGAATACTTACCGGCTGTGATGTATAACTTTTTTTAAAACAATTTTTATTTTCCCTGAGGGAAGCTCTTTTTTGAACTTTTTTTACTTATTTATATGCTGGCTGAGAGGCTGAAACTGCTTATATTATTCTTTTAAGTCGATTTTTATCAATACATATATAGCTTTAAATTCCAGCTAATTAAATATTCTAAAAAAGAAATTAATATTATCGATATTTAATAAATGTAAGTAGCTTATTTGAAATACAACCATTATTAAATTTCATCATAAAAAAGTGATAAAGTATGCCTAAAGGAACCTATGTTATCGTTCTTCCCTTCGATTCAGACTATAAAGTCCTTGGGAAATTTTTTAAAGATCAAGAAGGTAAGGATTTCGAAATCACAAGTAATCTCTTTTTAAGATTAAACCTTGACCTTGAAAGGAATGACTATTCGTTTTTAAAGATTGGAGATCATCAAATTTTTTCCTATATTTATAGATTTTCTGGTAAAACTAAAATAAAAGCTTCTGGGCTAATTATTGGACTGCTTTTAGAGGAAAACGAAAAACCAGAGAAATTTCGACCTTTGTTGAAAGATGCTGCCGAAGAGCTTGAGGACCTAGATTTGTTAAATATGGAGCGAGAGAAATTCGAACAAAAGTTAAAAGAAGTGTATCAAGCCATCTTGGAACCACTAATAGATTTGTTAAATCCAGAAACAATCAAACAAAGCATAATTAGTAGAACCAAATCATTATTATCAGGAAGTAAAAAAGACAGAAAACTTGCTCAAGAATTGCTCGAAAGAGTTGAGGATGAGGATCATATCAAAATCTCCAAACTTTATAAAGAGGCAGAAAAACTCCTAAAAGAAAACGAATTTGAAAAAGCTGCGAAAAATTATTGTAAAGCCGAAGAGGTATCAGAAGAGCTACTGGGAGAAGATTATGAAATTACAAAGACATTAAAGGAACGTGCTTCATTCTGTCAAAAAATTCCCGATCTCTCACGCCGACGTGATAAAATTGTCCAAAAAGCCAGGGATGCCTTAAGTAATGAGGATTTCCATGAAGCATATAAATTATATAGAGAAGCTAGTGAATTGTCGAAGGAATTAGTCCAGTTTGATAAAGAAGAGGAATATCGATTGAAATCGAAAGCTCTTAACGACTTTTATACCGTTGATCAGAAATATAAAAATAAATAATGGGAGCTAATTTAATTTCTTCACAATATTCTTATGAGTATAATTGCGTTATTAACCGATTTTGGTCCAAGAGGTTCTCATTATGTCGCAGCTATGAAAGCAGTTATTTTAGATATTAATCCCAAGCTCAAAATTATCGATATTTCTCATACCACAGAGGCATTTTCCATAATTGAGGCGGCTTATCTGCTTAAATCCACTTATTCCTATTTTCCGAAAGGCACTGCCTTTGTTGTGGTGGTGGATCCTGGAGTGGGCAGTCAACGCGGCATTGTCGCGATAGAGACTGCCGATGAGTATTATTTTGTGGGACCTGATAATGGGATTTTTCCCGCAGCATTAAGAGATGCAATTAAAGAGGGTTATATGGTTGAAAATGAACAATTTTTTCATAAACCAGTTTCGAATACTTTTCATGGAAGGGATATTATGAGTCCTGTGGCGGCACATATTCATTCTGGAGTACTCCTAGAAGATCTTGGCTCTGCTGTTGATCCAATAGATTTACGAGAAGTTCAAATACCTTTCGAGATTAATGAAAAGGAAAAGAAAATCAATTGCACCGTCCAATATGTTGATGATTTTGGGAATATAACTACAAATATCGCTATCAAACAAAATAAAATCGAGGGAACTGATATTATTCTGTTGGAAAATCAGAATATATCACTATTAAAAGGGAATTCTGAAAAACGGGGGAAATTCACATCCCATTTCGGAGCAGTACCGAAAAAATCTTTATTATTTCTAAAAGGATCTACGAGTTATCTTGAAATTTCTCTTAATCAAGGGAATGCCTCTGCAGATTTGAATATCTTCTCTGGAGATAATATTGAATTACAATTTCAATGAAGTGATGGAAAATGGAAGATGAGACTTTAGCATGTATCAAGAAAGATGAAATTAAATATCTTCATTCTGGTCAAATATCTAAGCACATCTTCCCAGTTAAGAGAAAAGAAGCTCATAAAAAAGGAATCCCTCATCTGATTGTGAGAATTTTCATTATTAAAAAAAATCAAAAAGATCGGATTGAATATCTAGTTCAAAAACGAGGGAAAAATAAAAAAACATATCCTGGCTATTACACGGATTCTGCTAGCGGACATGTAGTATATGAGAAGAATTTAGATTTATCAACAATAAAACAAAATGCATATAGAGAATTGGAAGAAGAATTCGGCTTAAAATCAACTGACCTTATTAAACTAAATTTTTATGATTTTAAATCAGAGAAGGACAAATTATCACGTGAAGTTGCCTATATATTTGTGGGAGTTGCAAAAACTGAGGTGGAACCAGAGCCAAATGAGGACGAGCTGGATATTAATGATAGCAAGTTTTATACGCGCTCAGAACTTCAGAATATTTTTGAGGAAAAGGAGGCAGTGGATTATTCGGAAGAGATTTGGAAAGAATTATTGAACTCGGATTTAAATTCCCTTTTTGAAGATAAAGAAAGTCAGAAAAAAAAGACAAGTGAGGATGTAGCGCTTTTTGTGGGCAGATTTCAACCCCTCCATCATGGTCATATCCATGTTATTTATCGGATTTTTGAAGATTATAATTTCCTTAAGATCGCTATTGGAAGTTCCCAAATCTCACACACAAAAGATAACCCCTTTACAAAAGAAGAGCGAAAACAATTTATCACAACCGCCTTAAAAAAAAGGGCAATCTCTGAAGATAACTATAGTATTTATTATGTGCCTGATATATTTAACGCAAATAAATGGGTGGATCATCTCGTTTCAATCGTGGGAAATTTTGATATCGTTTACTCTAATAGTGATTGGGTTCGCGAATTGTTTAAAAATGAAGGATATGAATTATCAAAAAAGATAACGATCTTTAAGAATAAATACAGCGGGACCCATATTAGGAACTTAATTTCAAATAAAATTGAAAAATATAGGTTACTTATTCCTAATGAAGTATTAAATAAAATGGAAGAATTTAATGGGGTAGAACGAATTCAAGATTTATATAAAGAGGAAAACAATAATGAATGATGAGAAGGAGATTTTAGAAATAGATGGTTCTTTTGGTGAAGGCGGTGGGTCAATACTTAGATTAAGTGCGGGATTTTCCATCCTCTTTAATCTGCCTATTAAGGTGTTTAATATCAGAGCAAATCGCTCCAAACCAGGATTACGCCTTCAGCATGTTTTAGGTCTGAAAACATTGGCAAAATTGACAAATAGTAAACTAAGCGAATGCTCTGTAGGTACAGAAGAAATAACTTTCCAACCCAACACTAAAAAATTAAAGCAACAAATTAATGTGGATATTCGAACAGCAGCTAGTATTGGGTTGTTGTTACAACCTTTACAAATTGCATGTATGAACTTCACTAAACCTTCACAGGTTAATATTCATCTCAATGGGGGTGGAACATTGGGAAAATGGGCGCCAGGTCTGCATTATCTTAAGAATGTTACATATCAGATCTATGGAAATTTGGGATACAATATTGAAATTGATATCGAGAAATATGGATTTTACCCTAAAGGGGGTGCTAAAACGCGTTGTATTATCCATCCTCCTCAAGATCAAATGAAACCAATAAATCTAACTGAACTCGGAGAGATAAAGCTCATACAAGGACGCATCATCTCTACCAAGACACTCTCAAATGCTAATGTAGCTGAAAGGATTAAAAATTCCGCAGAGAGTACTATTAGAAAAGAATTAGGTATAGATACAAACATCATCTATGATTATGTAAATGCATATAGTACTGGAGTTGGACTTTCATTATGGGCTCATTCCAGCACGGGCGCAATAATATCTTCCGGAACAATTATCGGAGAAAAGCAGGTCTCGTCGGAAGATGTAGGTAAAATGGCGGCAAATAAGATAGTTAATTATATTAACAATGAGATTCCCGTTGATGAATATCTAAGTGATCAATTGATACCCCTTATGGCATTTATTCCCGAATCATCTAAAATCAAGGTTTTAGAGATAACTAGCCATACAAAAACCAACATGGAACTCTTAAAACAATTTACAAAAAGAGAATACCGTATTCATAAGAAAAACAATTTCTCAATTATTGTATATGAAAGAATGAATGAATAATCTTAAAAATAATATTTTTCAAAAATTTGAGCTAGAACGAGAAAAATTTTTATTTGTAAATTTTATGTTATTTATATAAACTCCAAACTTTTTAAAATATGTCAACAGCTATTCAACGCTGCCCACGCTGTGGGAACGAAAATCGTTCGGACTCATTTGCTTGCACATTCTGTGGTAAAAGATTAAGAATTGAACAAGTAGAGAAGGTTCCTATCTTTAAACGCATCGAAGAAGAATGGACTAATCCTTATCCCTGGTATATGAAATTTTTTTATCTTTTAATTAATCCTGCTCGCGCGTTTTGGGATATAAATCACCTAAGAAAATCAGCTCCGGGGTATATTATTCTTTTAATGAACTCATTAATGTATGCATTAATAGGATGGGCGTTTACAATTCATTTTCAGTTTATATCAATTGGAGGAGTATCACCTCCTTTTGCTTTATGGGTTTTTGTGTATGATTTTAGTTTTTTCCTTGGCTTTTTTCTTTTTGGTTTGATGCTTCAGTTCTTATTCTATAAATTCCTTATCTGGTTATATACACTAGGAGCAAACTATTCAGTTGGATTCACAGAACGAATTGAATCTCGCTTTGGGACAAGTCCTTCGGAAGGCACAAAATATAAGGATCGTGATTTAAGTCCTTTCAGTATCTATAAAGGAGGAACATTATTACAAAAACAAGAGGCTTATAAATCTAAGGTTATGTTTTGTGCGTTTTTCCCCTTCTTAATTGCAAATTTCATTAATTTTCTTGTCGTTTTGATTGGATTTCCCAATATTTCGCTCAGTGTGAGCGGGTTACTGGATCCCTCTATATTTTCTGCGATGATTGAATCTGATATATGGGTTGCATTATATACTGTGGATGGTTTAGTACTTGCCATTTGGGTACCGATCCTAATCACAGTCGCAATCCGAGAATTGTCAAATTCCTCTACCTGGAGAGTATTAATTCCTTCATTCGGAATTTCGATTTTAATCGCGGTCTTCTTTTATTTCTTACGTCCCGTTTTTTTTAGTTAAACTTTATAAACTTAGAAGACCACTTTTATAACAACTCTATTCAATTCTAACTAAGATTATTTATGAGTTTTCGGGAGAAATCAGTCTCACAATTAGAATCTGAATTATTCGCAAATATTAGCATTATAAATAAACTAGATGAGAAATATCAAAAAGGACAATTAAATGCTGATTTTTTCCAAAAATCTTTTAAGAATGCGGTTTATGAACTATTACAAATTAAAATTGCATTCAAACAAAAGAACATAATTTTTTCAGACCTCATTAAGAAAAATAATTATGTAGATGAATATAATAAAGCTATGAGAACTATAGACAAAATTTCAGAATTAAATGTAGCGAAAGCTTCATATCAACATAGAATAAATGCAAATAATCGGTATGGAAGCCTTTTAAAATCTTCAATACTTCATATCCCGGGAATTACATCTGAAATCACAAGCTCTTTTATCACTTTAATGGATGCTATAAAGTTAGAAATCTCCATTGGAGAGTCATTTATTTTAAATCTCTTTCAGGATCTTATTGAAAAAACAAGAACGTTCCCGGGTTTACAAAATCTTTCCCAAAAAATAACCAAAATCTATAAACATGTGACCACTCACATAGACACATTAAAAACTAATCGGCAGTACCAAGAAAAAGTGGTAAATCATTTATACGATCTCTTCCAAGAATTTCAATATCTTCTCAGTCTTAAAGTTTAGAAGAAATAAAAAAATTAATTAAGTTTCGATTCTTTTTTGAATTATAAAATCAATTGAATGGACGAGTAAAATGCCGCGACCAGGTTTGAGATCGAAGAGCCAGAAGCGTAAGGATGTTAGAACTCCCGGAAACGAGAATAAAAAGCATTATTGGAGAAAACGACCAAGTAGAGCACAATGCGCAATTTGCAAAAAACCATTACAATCTGTTCCAAGGAAAAGACCTTCTGAGATGAAAAAAACAAATAAAACAGACCGAAGACCTACACGCCTTGAAAGTGGACGTTATTGTGCAAAATGTTTACAGCGAATTATTCAAGAACAAATTAGGCGTTAATCAACTCGTTTCAATCTCTTTTTATCAAAATAGTATAATTCAATCCCCTATACACTTTTATTGACTCTGCTTTTCTAAGTTCTTTTCTTTCCAGAACTCTTTTTTAGATAGATACCTTTATTTACACAAAAAATATAAAATTTGATGATTTTTTCCGAAAATGATTTTAGCTATAGGTGGATTTCATGGTACTGGCAAGAGCACGGTGGCAAAAAAATTAGCAGAAAAACTTAATTTAAAATATTATTCTACTGGAGAAGCATTCAGAGACCTTGCAGAAGAATTTGGTATGAATTTAGAAGAATTCTCAAAATATGCGGAAGCTCATCCCGAAATTGATAAAAATTTAGATGAAAAGGTGATTCAAGTTGCAAAAAATACAGATAAAATTATCATTGAAAGTCTGCTAAGCGCATACCTTCTTAAAGATCAAGCAGATTGTAAAATCCTCTTAAAAGCTCCGCTTAAGACGAGAGTGAAACGAATGGTCGAACGAGACAATTCCGATTTTGAGGAAAAATTAAAAGAAACAAAATCACGGGAAAAATCCGAGATTCAACGCTTTATCGAGCTATACGATATAGACCTCATGAATACTCAAGACAGAGATGAGGTCTTTGATTTAATTATTGACACGGGAACTCATTCTGTAGAAGCTGTCGTTGAAAAAATAATAGAATATTTGGAAAATAATAATATTAAGTAAAAATAGACAATTGGTTATTCTTATGTATGCCTTTCGATAAAATGTCCGATCTTTTTTATCGCTTCTCTACTCTCTGGAGCAAATGCGGCAAAGGCAGCAAACACATGAATCATATCTTCCCAGACATCCAATTCTACTTCTACATCTGCATCTTCCAATTTTTCCGCAATTCTAATTGAATCATCGAATAATATTTCTGAAGTTCCGACTTGAATATATATAGGGGGTAATCCTTCAAGATCGGCATAGAGAGGCGATACAAGGGGGTTCTCAGGATCAGCGTTCTTTAAATAATTATTTAAGACGAGTTCTCCTAAATCGGGGGTAAGAAAAGGATCAATATCTGCTTTAGTCGTGTAGGACTCACCCGATCCAGTCATATCAGTTGCCGGAGAAAGACAAAAGGCCGCTGCAGGAAAAAAGAACCCTTCCTTCTTAATCTTTATTAAAGTAGCTAATGTTAAGTTTCCTCCTGCGGAGTCTCCTCCTATTATGATATCCTTTGGATCATAATTCTTTTCAGAAATGAGCCATTGATAAGTGTTGTACGTATCCTCTAAAGCTGCGGGAAAGGGATGTTCTGGAGCTAAGCGATAGTTTATTGCTAATATTTTGATCCTTCCCGCACGAGAGATCCGAGATATGAGATCTTTATGCGTATTTATCGACCCAGCTATAAATGCTCCTCCATGTAAATATAATAATACCTTATTTTGTTTAACTTCACGAGCTATTATCCATTCTCCTTCTATACCATTTATCTCCACCTTTTCACACCTAATATCATCTGGAACTTTACTCATTGCTCCCATTTGTTCTAATCCCTTTCTGGTTGATTCAACCGTTGTCTCCTTAGTCATATCTTGAAATTTTTTGAGCAATTTTATGACATTTTCCATACCTTTACTAACCATATATTCACCTAATTATGTTTTAATTACTCATATTATAATTTCTCATCATATTAATGTTATTATCTCATTATAGAAAAGACCAAAAGAACTTTAGCCCTAATCATAAGCAATAATCCAATAATTTTTTTAGAAATCAATAATTTCAAAGGTTAACAAATAACGTTATCAGACTGGTGGAGACTAGTATGATAATGGAATCAAAAAATTTGGTGACAAATTGGATATGAGTGTATACGACATTGGACGAGTCTGCGTGAAAACGATGGGGCGTGAAGCCGCCCATTATTGCGTAATTGTTGATATTGTAGACAAAAATTATCTTCTTATCGATGGGACAAAAGTTAAGAGAAGGAGAGTAAATTATAAACATATAGAACCTATTGATGAAGTAATTGATATCAAGAAGGGTGCGAAACATGAGGATGTTCTCAGCGCAATAAAAGATGCAGACTTAGAAGACCTATTAAACAGTAGAGTTGAAGTTCCTATTAGATAGGTTATTGTGAAGAATTTTTAATTATAAATCAGAATCTTTTCCTTTTTATGCAGCGGTCGCTTAGCCTGGTAGAGCGCTGGCCTGGAAACTGGAGATATCCAGAAAGCCAGTGTGGGTAATCCATGCGGGGGTTCGAATCCCTCTCGCTGCGCTTTTTTTCTACTTAAAAAACTCTTTTTATTCTTTATTTGATTTGAATATTTTTCGATAGAAGTCCGATTCCTTTCTCAAGGAATCTATTTTATTTTCACGTATCCGGAACCCATGTGCTTCGTTTTCATATTCGACATATTGATTGGAGATACCCTTTTCTGTGAGAATTTTTGCCATTTCACGAGAATTTTCGGGGGGGACAATTTTATCATCTTCACCTTGAAAAATAATTAAGGGTGACTTCAATCGTTTTAGATGATTTATGGGAGAGCGCTCTTTAAATACTTTAGGCTTGTTTTTGATATTTCCCCCTACAAGAGCATCAATATATCGCGATTCAAACTTATGAGTCAACTCTACCAAGGTTTTTAAGTTTCCGATACCAAAATAACTTGCGCCTGCTTGGAATAATTCAGGAAAAAGTGTTAAGACTCGTTGAGCAGCATATCCTCCCGCGCGTCCACCTGTTATAGCACATCGCTCTTTATTTACAATATTGTTTTCGATTAGATATCTAACTCCAGATTTAATATCATATGCATCTAGGATGCCCCACTCCCCCTTTAAAGCGTCTCTATATTTTCTTCCATACCCCGTGCTTCCATGATAATCGATATCAAATACCGCAAACCCGGATGATGTCCAATATTGAGTGATAAGCGATAAATTCGTGCTTGCCCGTGCAGTGGGCCCCCCATGAATACGAACTAATAAAGGAGGTTTTTTCTTTTCATTTTTGCTGTAGTTATGATTCTTTGGGAGATAAAGATGACCATAGGCATTGTTTCCTTGTTCACTTTCATATTGAATCAATTTGGGAGTAGAAATATCTTTTTCAGGGATGGACACATCCGTACTTTTTTTTAGGCGTTTCAATTCATCTTCTTTTATATTATATTTGTATACTGAAGGAATCGTTTTAGGTCCTGCCGCTATAAACGCGATAACGTTGTCATCTACTTTTATTACCGAAGAATATTCGGTAAAGGAGAAATCGAATGGTTTTATGTTTTTATTTATAGTATTAATTTCGCAAAGATGCATTCTCCCCTTGTTTGTGTATGAGGAAATAATTATTTTGGTGTCAAGAAAAGTATATTTATTATTTCCAAACCACCATAACGGTTCACCAAATTCCTTAAAACTATCCGTGATAGGAAAGATCTCTCCATTCTCTCTGCTATATGAGTATATATTCCAAAAATTCTGATAATCATTATTAGAATAATTCGCCTTGTCCATTACAAAATACAAATTCCCTTCTGGATCATATTGTGGGAAACATATGGAACTAAGTGGCATATCAATAATTTTTTTCGGATTTTTTATTTTTCCGTCTTTAAATTCTCCTTCCCATAGAATCGTCTTGTCCCATGGCATATGAGGGTGATTCCAAGAGAGCCAAGCTATTTTTGCGCCATCATTGGAGAATCGGGGTACACCATAAAAATCATATCCCTCATGTAATAGGATGGGCTCCGCTTTCGAGTCAGATCTCTTAATATCGATACAAGCGAGAAAATTTTTATTTTCCTTATTTTTATATTCCTTTTCATATACAAATATTAAATATTTTCCGTTGGGCATAAGTTCTAAGGACGCATATTTTCCTAAAGAACCATCCTCATTTAGTTCTGGAGTAATCGGGACTATTTTGTCGTTTTGATGGAGAAATTGTCTGTATATCCTTTGGTCTCCAAAATTCACGAAGTATGCATGATCATCATTTACTGCATATGCTCCTCCCCCGTATTCGTGAACTCGTGTTCGAATATAATAGTTTTCTGGGGTGATGTCAGTGGTAGTGTTATTATTTGAATCTTCTAAGACTAAGACATTTCTTCCGCCCTCCGAAGGCCGACTCTCTAACCAGCAAACACGCGAATTTATTAAGCTAAGATTATTCAATCCTATTAAATCAGAATAAACCTCTTCGGGACTGATTATCGGCTTCCACTCTAAATAACTTTCCATAATATGATTTTTCCTAAATTGCTTTAATTTTTATGAAACCTTTGTTTCAAAATTGAAAAATCACTTTTACTCAAATTTTTTACTTTTTTCGATAAAAAGAGATCGTGAAAGGTTTATTTCATTTCGTTTCGTATATCTCTCCATATATACTTGGATATCACCCTCATATTATTCCTTCGTTTTTATTCTAAAAGCCCAAACTATATTTTTTTTGAAATACTTCCAAAATCAAAGTCAAATTGTTAGAAAACACAAAAACACCATTATTAGAGGTAATAAAGAATGAAAAGAATTATTGGCATACCCGCGGATGGTCCGGAATTAGAGGATAAAATTTCAAATCATTTTGGACACTGTAATTACTTTGTGGGGATTCTGGTTGATGAAGATAAAACACTTTCAAAGGAATTTGCGATTAAAAATGATGGTCATTCCAGCTGCATGGAGCCCGTTTTGAATATGAAGGACAAAAACGTGACTGATATGATTGTCGGCGGAATTGGGGGGAGACCCTATATGGGGTTTTTACAAGTTGGTATTAATCTTTTTCAAGGAGTAGAGGGAAGTTTAGAAGAAAATGTTAAACATCTACTTGAAGAGAATCTAAAACCTCTGGGCGGTCCGAGCTGTACTGGAACAAACCAAGCCCATTCCAACTAAGCACCTTTTTTCTCTTCTATTTTTCTCCTTTTGCTAGATTTTTATAATTAAAATATCTCACTATTAAATAAACCTAATATTCTCCTAGTTTAAATACTTCTTTTCAGAATAAGATATATGAAATCCGTAACAAAAATCTTGAAACATAATAACCAATGTGGAATTTGCAATAATAAGATTGACAATTCAATGAATATATATACATCTAAGTTCATCCCTATCCCAGCATGCGAGGAATGTTCGAGAAAGTATTCTGATGAGGATTTGGAAATAATGCTTAATATGTTTTTAGCTTATGGGGGATATTTTGGTCAATTCCCTCAAGAACATTTTTCACTCAAAAAATCTCTGAATAATATGAGACAAATTAGAAGGGCAGGAGTAGAACAGGCTGAGGAAATGAATATTCTTCTATTGCATACGGCTTTATTACACGGAATTCCCCCACATCAATATTTTTCTGAGCTGGAATAAATAAAAGAATTAATATAGAATTCCAAGATTCAAAATGATTCGACCTTGACTTAATGTATATAATAATTAATGGAAGGAAAATTAAGAAATATAATTAAGAGCACATTGTCTAAACGTCCGGAAATTCCAGTGCTTTTGCCTTACTTCCACCCATCATTTGTTCCATCCCGCCAGAGCTCTGAGTTTGCAATCCGAGTAACCTTTGTACCAATGTATTAATCCCCAGACTGCATAAGAAATACCATGCTGTAAAATTAATCCAGCCAGCTGTTAACCCTAGAGCTCTAGTGCTTCCATAGAATAAGGCAGTCCAAGCTTCTGCACCAGTTTCGGAGGCAAGAATACCCCCAAGTAGGGGTACATCATTCGCATTCATGGCCGTTAGGGCGACGGGCTCATTCCCAAAAAGACCTCTAATCACTCCAAAGAGGATAATCATCGGAAGAAATGTGATGCATGTCGGTTTTAATCGCTGCATAGCTATACTTTGTTGGGTTTTCTTAAGCATTTCATCCTTGCGTTCCCAGCGTTTTCGTAATTTCTGGTATTTGTGAGGATCCTTTTCCGCGATTTCAATTATTTGTTCCTTTTTTTCTTCATGTGCCTTAATTTGACGCTGCTTACGTTCCAACTCGTCAGTATCGACAAGCCATTTTGTAAGTCCCGCACTGATGAGCGCAATCGCACATGCCAATAGTAGTATAAAGAACATCGATCCTGGTGGGTCTGTAATCCAATTTATGGAACCCGCTTGAAAAATAATCATTAATGATAACATATCTACAGATGTATGTAATCATAAACAAATTAAAAATTTTCCTTTATTAGAAACCTATCAAATTGATTTTCAAATTTATTCTTTTCGCGTGAGATATAGGAAAAACCGAACTTTATATGTCTCCTCTCGTTTGATGTAATTGATAGACGTATCTAATTTTATAGGATTTTAAGGGATATACATGCAAATTAAAAAAATTAATGTAAAACCGAAAAAAGTCATTATTGATTTGGTATTATGTCCTAAGACGAATCTCTATCATCAAAGTCTTTATTGTCGGCGATGCGCGAAATTTTCTAAGGAGAATGAGAGATTTATCTTCTGTACATTTGAGGATGTAACCTTTTCAAAGAAAGAACCCAATCGGCAAAAGGCGAAAGAACGCATTTTATCAGAATTTCAGCAATCCTCCACTTCAGCACCGCCACAATCTGCAGAAGTAAATACATTTGAAAATTCATTACGGACCAATTCTAAATTCAGCAAAACATTGGAAAGATCAGGATATGACGAGAGAGATCTCAAGCGCGTCCCCGTGATGAATGAATTGAAGAATAAAATAAACAAAAATAGCTTGAGCGATAGGTTAAAAGATATAAATAAAGCCTAATTTCTTTTTCTCTATGCCCCAAATTTAAGATTTAGTAGAATTATATGAAATAATTTGGATAGCTATCAGAAAGCTTAGGTTATAGAAAGTTAGTATATATAAGGATAGAATTCACTTAATCTAGACCTAACATCCCTCTCATGCCTGGATATTGCGCGGCAGCTAATTCTTTGCTTATGGTTTCTGCATATTGGTGCGTGATACCTATTGCGATTAATAGACCCGTCCCGGATGTGAGTGCCCCAAGGCTATCTGCAAAGAAGCTCAACACGGCAATGATCATTCCATTCAATATGACTAATGTGGGAATATAACGCTTTAAGATCCGTTCTATAATCTTTTCAGAGCTTCTAAATCCTGGAATTTGCATTCCCGAATCAAGGATCTGACCTGCGACATCTCGAGGTGCAAGACCGCTTACTTCCACCCACACCCGTCCTAAATAAATACATAATATGATGAAAATTCCGAGATAGATTACGCCTCTGAACGGGTCTGCGAGTAATGCCGCGATCCCTTGCGGTGGCGAGAGATAATACATTAAACCTCCTGTGGGTGTTAAATACCCACCGGGGGTGCCCGCAGCTTCTGAAGATTCAAAAGTACCTATTAAACTTAGAAAAAAATTAGACCCTTGATGAAAATTCCAAATGATTTGTCCAAAGAATAAGAAATTCGCATATAAAGCATTTACCAAAATAACAGGAATATTGGATACATACAGCAGTTTCATAGGATACTTTCCTTTAAAACCTCGATAGCCTCTATACTGCAACGGGATTTCCACTCTCGTCGATTCAAACCAAATAACCACCAAAAAGATAATAACTGTTGTAATTCCCCCCAAAATTGACGGCAACTGTGTTTCTCCGCGCAAGAAAATTGCTCCAACGTCTGTATCAGGATTGCCATCGAACAATGCGGTAAAAAAGGCAATTACTATCCCCCTGGGTAAACCATCAGGACCTTGGATAAAACTAAAAGCATTCCAAAAAATCTGCCCCGCGACACCCGCGGCAATAAATAATGACACTCCGCTCCCTAAGCCCCAACCTTTCTGGAGCAATTCGTCCATCAGTATTATGATAATACCCGCAAAAAATAATTGTAAGAAGATGAACACGATATTCATAATTCCTAATTGATTCACGGGTCCAAACGCACCTCCCATAAGATATGCGATAATATTGAATACCGTGAGAAACATAGCCAATACCTTTTGCGAACCGCTAAACATTGATCTATCATAGGGATCTGCCATATTGACATTGATTAGCTTCGAGCCTTGGAGTAGCTGCATAATTAATCCAGCAGTCACTATTGGTCCGATTCCTAATTCAGTGAGGGTTCCTCTATTACTCGCCAAAATTACACGGAGCCAATAAAAATAATCTGCTGATTCCTCGAGCTGAACTCCATACATAGGGATATTACTCATAATTAAGTAAATAATGAGCACGACCGCAGTCCATATAAACTTTTCCTTGAATGAGACTTCACGTTGTGGCGCCTTTATCTCTGGAGTCACCTTTACAAATGGCGCAAAAAAACGGAGAAACTTAGAGGTCATAGCGTTAATAATTAATATTTAATTTTGATTTTTTTTACAAACAATAATTAATATTGATAATAATAAAAAGCAATTAAAAAAAAACCTTTTGATGCTTTATATCCAAAACTCATTCGCAAAAAGAACCTACAGATTTTAATAGAAATTATCCAAAAGATAAAAAGAGTAAAAAATATAATCATTAATTTTTTTTGAGCCTTAAGAAAGAATAAAGGAAAAAGAAGGCAATAATTGCCTATCCGAACAAGACATGCGACGCAAATCTCGGGATCTCAGAATAAAGAACCAATACCTGCCGGTTCTTCGTCCTCTTCTTCCTCTTCTTCTTTCTTTGCTTCTTTTTCCTCTTTTGCTTCAGAAGCGCCTCCGCCACCAGCAACCGGCATTGATGCTACCGGAGCAGCTGATGCGGATTTTAAAATAGTATCAATATCCGTTTCGCTAAGACCAGCTACAAGTTTAGTGATCTGAGTTTTATCAGGGTCCACACCAGCAGCTTTGAGAATCTTTTCAATACCCGATTCTGTAATATCTTTTGATGCTTTATGAAGCAAAAGCGCAGCGTAAATACTTTCCATTTTCTATTCCTCTAATTTTTATTTTTTAATTTTTAATATATTATGTTTGAGTCAAATTAGAATAGACTCCCAATTCCAGAAACTTCCTCTTCTTCCTCTTCTTCCTTTTTTTCTTCTTCTTTTTCTACTTTTTCCGCTGTTCCACTTGGTGGCGTTGCGATGCCCTCTCCAAAAACCATAGCGTTCACCACACTTGCATTTATCTGAGCCTTTTTACAATATTCTTCGATAAAGGTCTCATCTATAATGGGCATCTCAAATAATAATGCCAATGCTTCCCTATAGGCCTTTTGAGTCAATGGTGTGATCGTTTCTTTATCCATGATCCCCAATTCAATCGCAAGTGTTTGAGCCGTGATATAGCATGATGCAATCTCCTCTCTGAACTTATCCATGTCCATGTATATAACATCCGCGGGAATAATATCCCCATCTGCCCATGCGAAATGAATATCCAAGATAGATTCAATAGGTTTAATACCCAACTTTTTAAGTACCGATGCTTCCTTGGTTGAGACAGTCTCTCCTACTTTATGGGTAACGGTATCATCTCGGATGTGAATCGTGTCATTCTTAATCATAGTAGGAAGTTTCAGCGTCATGTTAAGCTCACTGATTACTTGACCGGTGGGTAACCCAGTATCTCCGGCGGATACAGTAATATCGACTGGCGTCACTTGTCCCGGTTTCGCGGCAACCATCCATTTATTATCCAAAAATATTCGTCGTAATTCAAAAGGATCGATATCCGTAAACACTAACGCAGATTGTCCGGGAATATTTTCTTGCAATTCATCAAGATTTTCCTTTCCACTTTCCTCAGCATATTTTTCCAGAGCTCTTTGTTGGAGTGACTTTTTTGACATTCGAATGACCGCATCCCCACGTAAGATCTTTCGCATTTCTTGCACTTGTCTATCGTTAATACGCGAAACATCAATTACGATGATGTTGCTATATTTCTTCATTAAATCAACGAGGTACTTTATTTCATCTTTTTTCCATTGAGGTATCGTTTTTTCTGACATCATATTTTTTATTCACCTTTCTCCTCAAGGAATTCCTCGTCAACTTTCACAGGCTTTCCCATTGTTGTTTTAATATACATATTTCGGATGTTGTTATATTTATGAGGCATCTGGTCAACAATATAATCTACGACAGTTTCAATGTTTTCAAAAATCTCTTTCATCTCCATTGATTTTTTCCCGACCTTCACTTGGACCATTGGTGTTTTTTTCACTTGAATTCTGATAATGCGTTTATATCTGTTGATGGCGTTTTCAAGCTCTTCTACTGATGAGATAATTCCGTATCCGTCGGGAAATGGTTTTGGCATTTTCCCTCTTGGACCGAGAAATCGTGCTAAATATCGCGCGACAGTAGGCATTAGTCTGTCTTGAACAATAAAGAATTTATATTTTTTGACCAGTTTCTTCTTGTCCTTTTTTTCCTGTGCGTTTAGCCTATCTAATTCTTCATCATCCATCGTATCCACATCCATTTTTTTTGCTTGTAAGAGTAACTCGCCTGTCGCGATTACAATCAGCTCTGACTTCCTCTCTTTTGCGACGGGATTTGGCAAGATAAGTTCTTTATCAATTCTCTGCTTTGGATCATTTAAGTCTATATCTTTAAGATTGATGATTAAATCCACGGATTCATCAAAATTTCTTTTCTTTGGCTTATGTCCTTCTTTTTCTCGAACTGAAAAGTCAATTGCCAAATCAAGCGATTGTTTTAATAATTTATCATCCACCTTCATTATAAGTCCTCCTCAAGTTGCTCATCGTATTCTCCATTATCAATACGTTGCTGAATTGTTCGAGGGTCCTCTCCTTCCACAGTAGCCCCTACGGATAACGCGGTACCGAGAACAGACTTTACTGCTGCCTTATATGTCTTTTCTAAAAATGTATCTTTTTTTGCTTCTACAACTGATTTTATCTGTTCCAATGTTAAATCTCCTATTTTTTCTTCAATACAGTTTGAACTTCCTTGAGAAGCCCCCAATTCTTTCATTAGTAACGATGCTGTAGAAGGCGTCTCAATAAATATCTCAAATTGTTTGGTTTCAGGATCACATATAATCCGTACAGGGACACTAAGACCTTTGAACATCTGCGTCTCCTCATTTATCTTATCGATGACATCCTTAATGTTGATTTCTGTCGGACCGACAGCTGGGCCGATTGGAGGGCCACCGGATGCACTTCCTCCTGTAACAAGTGCTTTGACAACTACCTTTTCCGTTTGTTCACTCATTTGCAATCCTCTTTATGAATAACTAATTGTCCAAAACAAATTATAAAAAGGCTACTTTCAGTTCCTATCATTTCAATATATTATATCGAACCATATTGAAACCGTATAGACGTACTAAGCCTTTTAGAATTGTTTTGACTTAGTGATTGCAATAGTTCTGTAAAATTAAAAAGTTTTATTAAAAATAGGATGAGAAAAATTGAGTTTAATTTGATAATCATAATTCTTCCTTGATTAGAACTTTTTTGACCCTATCGGGGAGAAAAAATGCAATATAATAGATAATCGAACTCATTATCAGAATCAACCTAATTAAAATAATCATAAAGAAACTCGTCCAACTGACTGAATCTAATCCCGCCCCTATTGTAAAGAGGACAAATGCCAGTAATAAAAACCGTCCTTTCCACTTGATTTCTTTATCCTGACTTTTCATAGCGTTTTTACTGAAAATCAGCCCCGTAATCAAAGCGATGACGATCGCAATAATTGCAACAGATAATGTGAGTGGTGTTCTCGATATTACATTTTCACTAACCTCCCACCCGATTAAGGTGGGTTGGGCAAATATTAATATCAAAAGGATAAACTCATAAGGTATAGCAATTCCTAAGCTCAGAATAAGTATCTTTTGTTTCCATTGTTCATATGCTAATGTGGTAAACGAATATAACCAGCTAACAAGGGCAGGAGCGATAAAACCATTTGATAAGATCAAGTAAGATGTTTCACTTAAGGAATAATTAAATAAATTTGCAATGAAATTAAAACCCGACCACCACCACGAACTACTTAAAAAAATCCATGTTAATCCTACACTGATGAAGTTTTTTTGCCCATATTGAAAATATTTGGATATTAATCGAAGCCCAATCAATATAGAAATAATTACGAAGATTAAACTAAAACTTCCCCGAACAAAAAATTGTAATTGATCTGCCATAGTTAATAAAAATATTCCCATAAAAGTTTTTAAATCTAAGTAATATTCATATTGAATAAGTGGATGAAATCTTAGAATAAAGAGGAAATATTGAGTGAAAACCTACGATAATAACTAATTTTACAGTGTCCAGCGACAGCAGAGACGCCTGCCAAAATCCAAATTATTTTTCAAATATTCTTCCGAAAGAACTTCATGTACCGTTTCATAATCTAAATTTACTTTAACCGCAATATCCTCTATATCCATCCCGGGTATAGAAATTAACTCCAATATTTGTTCTTTAACTTTTTCATCTATTTCTTTCATTATCTTCTATAAAAAAGAGCGAATTAATTTTTAAATATGTGTTTTTTATATTTTAAAATAATAAATTGATCACTCTTCTAAGATGACTTCATTGCGGAGTGTTCCTATTTTATCGATGGAGGCCTCAACTACATCTCCTGGTGAGATGGGGCCAATACCGCTGGGCGTTCCGGTAGCGATGATATCATCGGGGTTTAAGGTAACAAATTGCGAAATATATTCAATAAGATATGGGATTTTAAAGAGAAGGTATTTAGTATTTGATGATTGTTTTAATTCCCCATTAACCGTCAGTTTTAAGTTTAAATTATGCGGATCTTCCAAATCAACAATTTTCGGACCAATTACTCCAAAGGTATCAAACGATTTTGACTTAAACCACGGTCTTTTTGAGGCAATGTCCTTAATCTGCATTTTTCGCGCAGTTATATCATTGAAAACAGTATATCCTTTAATATATTCATAGGCTTTGTCTTCGGAGATGTATTTCCCTTCCTTCCCAATAATAACCGCAAGCTCTACTTCATAATCAACTCTGTTGAACTTTCTATTGTCATACAATATTTTCGGATAGACAATCGGTTCATTATGACCTATCAAGCAATTTAACGTTTTATTGAATAACAAAGGCTCCTCGGGGACTTCTCTATTCGTCTCTTCGATGTGATCCTTATAATTTAATCCCAAACAAATGACTTTATTAGGTTTCAGTGTAGTTTTACCAATTTTTATCATACTTGAATAAGAAAAATCCATAAACCTTTATCAAGATTGCTAATTGTACTGCTAATTTGCTAATAGACGTATCAAGGGAATTTTTTAAGGAATAGCATCCTTTATATTATAAAAAACATCTTAAGTCTTCTATTTTGTTATTTTATAATATTTAAGATAATTAAGGGGAATATCTATTGAGTAAAGAAAACGAAATAAATGAAATTCGTTCAAAACAACGTGCGAATATCGCAAAAAGAACAGCTACTGCGGGAGTATTAATTCCGGTAGGATTAATTCTGAGTTATATTAATCCATTTGCATATATTCCTATATTCGGATCAAAAGTAAATCCATTTGCACATGTAATTAATTCAATTTCAGGCGTATTAGTTGGGCTTTCCTTCTCAATTATAACTGCATTAGCTATAGCGAGTTTAAGGTTCACTTTAACCATTGGTTCTATCCATGCCTTTCACGGAGGTATCTCAGGAGCCATAATTGTGGGATGGGTTGCACATATATTACGAAAAAAAGCCGAGAAATATACTGAGTATGCAGCATTTCTAGAACCTATTGGAACGGTCTTTATTGGTGGCAGCATCGCATTCCTTATTAATCCTCTCGGAACGGTTATTACAGGGCTCTTTACATGGTGGGGATTGTTTGCCGCTAGTTGTATTCCCGGTTCAATAATGGGTTTTCTCACAATCAAAATATTAGAACGAGCAGAAATAACTTGGAAGGATTTCTTTTAAATGCTTTCTTCCCTTTTTATTGATAAGAATAATGGAGTGTAGAACTAAATTAGAATTTAATTCTTTTCTAGAAAAGAAGGTTTTCCTTTACGGTGAGACGAATACCTATAAAACGTTTTGCTCTGCCGAATTTATTCAATTCCTTCTTGAAGAAAAAAAAATTGATCCAAATCTCATCTCGATCATCGATTTTGCTCCTAAATTACAAACTTTTAATGATTTAAAGATCGGTGGGAAATTTAAGGATTACTATGGTAAAAGTACTCTCTGCCGCTATTTGGATCCCAAAAATGAGATCATACCTCCAAGATTAAATGCAACTAATAAAAAACAATTATATAAGAATGCGTGCCATAATTATAATCAGACCATCCCTCTACTGCATACCTTCGAAAAAGCTCCAACACCCTATCTGCTAATAAATGACATGTCTATTTACCTGCATTTAGGAAATCCAGCTCAGATTATTAAGATAGTTGAAAAATCACACACCTTCTTGGGAAATTCCTATTATGGCAAAACTATTAGTGAAAAAGCTAAATTTGCGAGATTATTTAGTTTAAAAGAACATTTGACAATTAAACACCTTCTGAAATATTTTGACCGAGCTATATTGATGGATTGCCCTTCTTCTAATTCGGAAGTTCATTAGAAAACTCAAAAAGCTCACTTTCCAGTATTTTCTTGCATTCATAGTCGATATCCTCAAACGAGTCATCTTTGCAGCTATAGATATCAAGTGGACAATCCATATCAGAAGATATAAGCGTCGAGACAATAAGATTAGAAATCGTTTCATAACATCCCTTTCTTTCTTTATATTTAAATAAGTCATTTACGAGTTTGGTAATTAACGAAAAGCGCTTTCTTTGTTTTGTTCTTTCATTCTGAGCAGAAGATAACTCTATCTGGATATCCATGATAGTATAACTATAGATTTTCTCCCCAGAATGTCCATTTTTCTTATTATTCATGAGAATCATTGTAGTTTATCTAAATTCAACACATTATTCTCTGAAAATTAAATCATAAAAACCTCAATATTATTCACATAATATAAAATGAAGAAGAGAGGCATTAATGAATAAAAGATAATTCAAAATAGTAAAAGAAAAAACTTGGAGCTTTTTAAAGATTAAATGAAAATTGGAGATTATGAAATGGATTCTTCCTTTGAGGCAGCGGAAGGGGAGATAATATCTTCTATTTTGAAAGTAGTACCGGTTTTATGCTCTATTTCCTTTGCTGCATTACTAAGTTCTTTTAATTCGTCACTTATCTTAGATGTAGATATACCTTGACTACGCAACATTTCAAATCCATTCTTTATAACCACTTTGACAAATCGTGGAACACTTGCCAACATCCAATTAAATTTGCCGATAGGATTACAATATCTTTTTGCTACCATCGAGATCCATTCTCTCCCAAAATAGTATGATGAATAGGCTTCCACGACTAATTCATATAACTCCTTACTGGTCAACTCGTCAGTTCTCATCATCGAATAAAAGAGATTATAATGTCGATAATTTTTACTGGTGATCTTTTTTTGCGCTTTCATTTCATCATAGAAGGCAGTTCCAGGGAAAGCAGTTATAGGAGTAAATTGAACACATGTGAGATTAAGAGATTTTGTGAATTGAATCGTTTGCCGAACCATTCGCTTAGTTTCTCCGGGGAATCCAATAATTACACCCCCAAAGATCGAAATACCGTAATCTTGAAGCATCTCAACCACCTTTCTCGTCATTTTAGGGGTAGTACCTCTCTTATTCATTGCATTTAAACTTTGCTGGTGAACAGACTCGATCCCTAAAAAGACTTGTCTCATACCTGCTTGATGCATCAATTCGACCAACCACGGGTTTCGGTATAACGTATCAACTCTAGATTGACAGCTAAAATACATCCTGGTATTCACTCCCGAATTAATGATTGTGTTAAGGATTTTCTTAGTACGTTTGATATTGATAGTGAAATTGTCCTCACAGAAGAAAATGAAGTCATTTTTCTTCCAATCAATATCATAAATTTCTTGCATAATCCTTTTAACACTTTTCGACCGGTAAGATAAATGTGAGTATGGATCTCTCCACATTTTTTGGATACAACAAAATTTACATGAGTGAGGACATCCACGGGAGCTTTCAAGGGAGGCCACTCTTACTCCTAAATACAAATATTTCGAATCGTCAATTAAATCTCTTCGAGGCAAAGGAAATTTATCTAAGTCCTTTTCCAGTCTGCGATCCTGGTTATGAATAACATTTCCAACTTGGTCTTTATAGGAAATTCCATCAATTTCCTCTAGTGATTTTTTATTTTGATCTCCATCAATATAATCGATCAACTCTCGAAAAGTATGTTCACCTTCTCCTCTTATCACATAATCAACAGAGGGGTGTTTTATGACATATTCCGATGCCAGAGTCGGATGATATCCTCCAAGAATGGTGGGACAACCCGTCTGCTTGGCAATATCCGCAATCTCAAACGCGCTATAAATCTGGGGTGTCATACTGGTTATCGCAACAACATCAGACCGATTTAATTCATTTTTTAATTGTTCTTTATCAAATTCTTGAATTTTATAATCAATAAGTTTTGCATCATGCTCGGGAACTACGGCCGCCAGTGTCATTAAATTTAGCGGTTGGCCCTTAATTATGAAATCTAGACCTACTCTAATTCGAGCAGGGTTCACATATAAAATTTTCAATTTAATTACCTTTTTAATTTTTCTATAAAATATAATTTATATCTATTTTTATTATACTCTAATATTTATTCCTTTTGTTGAACTATAACAAAAGAAATTTCAATTAAAGAAAGAATATAATTATATTCTTAAGAAGATCCTACCTAAAATAGATTTGGTTTTGAAAGTATATTGGCTATGACATGAATTTTCATACTATTTAGTAATAACTTTTATTTTACAAGAAATTACTTCTATTTAATCTAAATTGATAAGTGAAATATAAATGAGTGAAAAACGAAAGATTGTTCTTTTTGGGCCGCCAGGCGCCGGCAAGGGTACCTTTGCCTCACAAATAAAGAAAGCTCTCCCAGATATCGCACACGTGAGTACTGGAGACATCTTCAGAGAGAATCTAAATAATGAAACCGAATTAGGGCTGAAAGCAAAAGAATATATGGAAAAGGGAGAACTAGTTCCCGATAATGTGGTTATTGATATGGTGGATGATCGGTTGAATCAAAAGGATGTACAGGAAAATGGTTTTATACTAGATGGATTCCCAAGAACTTTAGACCAAGCAAAAGCACTCTCTGAGATCACGGAGATTGATCTCTTCCTCCTTTTAGATGTTCCCAGAGATATTCTCAAGAAACGGATTCTTGGCAGATTTTCGTGTCATGAATGTGGGGAGATATACAATAAGTACACACTCCAACCCGAAAAGAAAATTGGGGAAGAAAGATGGATTTGTGATGAGTGCGGGGCAGAGATAGAGTTTGAACAGCGAAGTGATGATACTGAGGAGACTTTAGAAAAGCGGCTGGATGTGTATGAATTAAATGCCAGTCCAATTAAAAAATATTACACAGAAAAGGATAAACTCAAGAAAGTGGATGCCCAAAATACGTTGGAACTCTCAGAAGAGGAAATTAAAGATATAGTCGAAATTTAACTCATTTCCATTTTTTTTCTATGAATGTTCCTAAAATCTGTATTGCAGTACCGATTACTTCGTTAAGTATATATGAAAATAAGGAACTTTTATCTGAAGCAGTTTCCCACGATCCCGATTTTATAGAGCTCAGGTTTGATTATTTAGATACCACAAATGGAATTTCTTCAGACTTTATTCACTCTTTATTAGATTTTTCTAGTATTCCGATGATTTGTACCTTTCGAAAATTCTCAGAAGGGGGTAATGCCGACATTTCCGAAACCCAACGTATTTCTATTCTCAATGAAATCATAAAAGCCAAGCCCCATTTCATTGATATTGAGATGGATAACTCTATAGGAATTTTAGAGGATATCATCTCGAAAGCTAATAAAAACAATATTGCAATAATTTTTTCTCATCATAATTTTACAGATACTCCAACCTCAGAAGAGATGTATAATATCATCCAATCCTTCAGATCTAAATTGAAAACTATCACTTCATTTAAATCCAGTTTTTCCATCTCTCATTCTTTTGTGTGGAAGTTAATCTTTACGGCAATTCAATTTGAAGACAATTTAGAGGTCTTAAAATTTTGTAGAAATATTGCTGATAATAAGGGAAAAATTATATCATTTTGTATGGGTGAGCTCGGAATTTTCTCCCGTCTGCTTTCTGCATTATGCGGAGGCTTTTTTACGTTTGGGTCCTTAGTTGCTCAAACCGCTCCAGGTCAGATTAATATAGAACTAATGAGAGAGTTTTACAAATTACTTCAAGAATAAAGGATTAATTTTTAATTTCGGTTAAATTAATTATATTTTTTTGGCTTCTTTCATCAAAATATACCCTATATGTTCTTCCCACAATCTCATGATGTTCCAATTGAGCTAATTCTTCATCAGTTCCGTTCAAAGTAGCGAGTGTGTGTCGTTTGTTTTCCATTGCTCCAAGAGCGATTCCATATTTATGGGTCCCGTCTCTATTGTATATTACTGTATACCCTAAAATTTTGCATACTCCATTAGCTTTTTCGACTGGTTCTGGCAATATTTTTTCAAGGATTTGGTTCTGAAGTTCTTTTGCATCATTCTCATCGAATCCCTTCTGAGGTGGCAGATTTCCATATATCCCGAAGGATTGTTTAGTATTATAGCCCCCATTTGCGATTACCATTATCGTTATTTCTGGATTCTTTTGTATGATATTAACCGCCGTTGCGATAGCATGTAAGGAATAATTGCTCCATGGACCCCCGAAAAATGGCAGTCCTCCTGTGATAGTCAGATCTCGCGTATCATCCTTTATAATTCCAATTTCATCAGAAATAATCTCTACAATCGAAGGAAAACAGCTATAAATATCAAACCGATCGATATCATCTAACATGAGTCCTGCTTGGTTAAGTGCAACTTTAGAGCCGATCCGTGCTGCTGGTGACGTAGCTAATTTGGGTCGTCTCGTTATAGCAAAAATATTTTGAAAATCTGAAGCTCCTCTAAGATACACCCAGCGTTTTTTAGGAACCTCAAGCTTTTTAGCGATGTCTTCACTCGTAATTAAAATCGCAGCACTCTGATCCACGAACATATTAGAACACATTCTTTTGGTGTAGGGATAACATACATTCCGATTATTTGGGGAGGGGCTTATTATCTCTTCTGCGGAATAAGATTTCTGTGTCCATGCATATGGATTATTAGCAGCAACCTCCGAAAATCTTTCAAATAGATTTCCCATCTTCATTCGATGCTCTTGCAGACTTAATCCTGCTGCTGCTCGATATGCAGTCTCAAACAACGCATAAGAGTATGGAGGGATAATGAGCTTATATGAATTTTCAAAGTCGTTTGTCCCATGCCAAATTTTACCTTCCATATAGTCTGGTTCTTCTTTTTTTTTTGACCACGATAAATCTTCTTTCTCTTTTTTAGATTTATATACAGAATAAGATGCTTCCCCTCCGACAATGAGAATGCATTTCCTAGTGCCCATTTGAATTTTTTTAGCAGCTCTGTTAACTAGCATCTGAGGGGTATTTCCCCCATCAGAGAGGTAGATTTTCTCGGTAGGAGTGATGGCTAAAAGTGCGCTCAGCTCTCCAGGTGCATCTTTATAAGACCATGAATTTATATTTACCATATATACTGCATCAATAAGCTCTCTCAGTTTACTCGCATTCGGAATGCTTAATACTTTCTTAGCAGACTTAAACATCAATTTGAGGGGGTCTAATCGCTCATCTTTAGTTTTTTGGTGTACATATTGTGAAGCATTAATCAGTATCGGCCAAGCGGGTTTCATAGTAATTTTTGAGTATAATTTTCCAATTGTTCAATGATATATTTATTTGAAATATTATACGATTTATTAGATTGACTTTCCTAATTTATCTTTCAAATAATGTCCCATAAATCTATAAATTACTATTTTATATTATGATTATTAAATTGATAAATAATTTAACAATACGCCTAAATATCTATGGTCGTTTATTTTTCGTTTCTATTTCATATTTATCAGCCACCAACCCAGATCGCCCCGGTCATTAAACAAATTGCCAAAGAATCATATATTCCTATCATAGATGCTATACGATCTCATCAAGAGGCAAAACTTACCCTAAACGTTAATGGTACATTAGTCGAACAGCTTTACGATTATGGCTTTACGGATATTATCGAAGGTATCAGTGCTCTAACCTCTCGAGGGCAAATTGAGCTGACTTCTTCGGCTAAATTTCATCCCCTTCTACCACTGATTCCTCAACCGGAAATCGAACGCCAAATACAGTTAAATGATGAAACTAACAGAAATTTTTTTGGGGATGTATATCAACCCAGGGGAATCTTCCCTCCAGAAATGGCAATCTCAGAAGAAGTGTTGCGTTCCGTGGAGAATCTGGGATTTGATTGGATAATTATGAGTGGTATTGCAAACACCTTACCCCAATTTCCTACCACATTTATTTCTCGCTATCATAATGGGCTGAAATTGCTGTTTCGAGACGATTATATCTCAATAGATTGCGCCTTCGACAAAATAAACAATGTGGAGAGTTTTGCAAATCGTTTAAAATATCGAAATACTAATGAAGATTATTATGTACTTTTGGCAATGGACGGTGAAACTTTTGGCCATCATGTTAAACATGCCATTGATAACTTTTTAATCCCTTTGTTTGATGCTCTGCCGTCTCGGAATGATATTAAAATATGTACAATCTCAGAAATCGTTGATAGATTCCCCGTAGATCAATCTCAAGAACCACGAGCATCGAGCTGGTCGACGATGCCTTATGATATTGCTAACGATATTCCATTTCCTCTCTGGTTTGACCCGAACAATGAAATCCATATTGAACAGCATAAATTTTTTATGTACGCATTAACATTAGTTCACCTTACGAATAAATACAGAGAAAGTATGGACGATGAGAGGAAGCGGATTTTGGATAATGCGCGAAACCTTCTTGATAGAGGGGTTCACAGCTGTCAACAATGGTGGGCGTCAAGGAGACCTTGGTATTCCCCTGACATGATAATGAGAGGCCTAAATCAAGTTTTAATGGCAAGTGTTAACGCTAAAAGGAGTATACCAGAAAATGCACCAGATATACAAGATGCTGCGGATTTAATTATGCACGACATGCTTAAAGCGCATAATAATATAATTTTGTCGTTATAAAATCAATCTTACATAATTTATGACGATAGTTCTTTCTCTATAGTTCTTTCTCTCCATTTTTCAATTGATCTTCTCAATTGTGATATTTTACGGTCAATTTTTTATGAGACACAGAGAAGAGGAATAACTCAAAATTTTCTTTCTTTTTTTATTAAAAATCTTAAATAGGAATACTTCTAAATTGTATATATGAATGTGAATATTTCAGATCTAACATCTCTTCAAATTTTTAATGGTTTCTTTACATTAATTTTTGTATTAATATCCTTTATCATCGGTCTCCGGATCTTGCTCAAATATTTTTCATTGAAGAAAAAAGTCTATATTACTGTTGGCCTTACATTAATATTCCTTTCGAGCCCTTGGTGGGGACGTTCTTTGAGTTTTTTCTCTATTTTATTGTTTGGCTATGCGTTTGACCCCCCACTTTATGTATTTTTAATGAATTTTTTTGTAGCTTTTATTATTGTATCTTGGATTTACTCATTTGCAGATTTGATTTATCCAGATAGTAAGAATAAGATTTTTATCCCCTATTTTATAATATCAGTGGTATATGAAGTGGTTTTTATTATTCTGTTTCTCTTAGATTATGAATTTATAGGACAATATGAAGGATCTTATTTCGATTTCAGTCGAAAGCCTTTTACGTTAATATTTGCCTTGTTTGTATTAGGCTCGGCACTGATCACTGGGTTTATTTTCGCAAAGAAATCTGTCAGCTCTGAAAAACCGGTAACACGGTGGAGAGGGAGGTTTTTGTTATTGGCAATATTAATCTTTACAGCTTCAGTAGCATTGGATTTGTTTGTTTTTGATCCGAATTATCGATTTATCATCAGAATTTTCCTAATTATTAGCTCTATTTGCTATTATCTCGGTTTCTTTTTGCCGGAGAACATAGCAAACAGACTTTCTAAATAAAATAATTTTTTATTAACTTGCTATAGATAAATGCAACTACCCTAATTAAAAAAAGAGAAAAGAAAAGAATTTACACATTTATTTATCGAAAGTAGCTCCACAGTTGCCGCATTTCATTATCTTTTTATAAACTGGAGTACCTTGCATGCTGTAATAAAGTACTTGGCTTTTATCGGGCTCTTCATGGAGCATCCGTGGATTTTCGTTACTACATTGAGGACATTTAATTCGCTTATAATCTGCCAAATCTAACCCCTAAACTTTAACCTAATATTATTTTATTTTACACATAGTGCATTAAAATTTAAATCTAAGGTTTTAGAAAGTCGAGATAGTTCCATAAACTCCAAAAAAAATCCAAAAATTCAGAAGAGAAATACTAGAAAAAATATTTTTCTTCTATTTTCAAACTGAAACTTGGTTATTAATGAAAAAAATTCTGATTAAGAAATATTTTCCATCAACATTTTATAATTTGGATAATTCTTAGCTTGAATGCAATACTTTTTTGTCGAAGGGCCCCATTTTTTATTTTGTCGTATCAATTTCATGAATAATTTTGGATTCTCGATATAGGTACCTCCGAGCACATCCACACCACGTTGAAAGACGGGGTCGGGAATAAACCCCCCCGTCGGCCCTACCATCGAAATCTTATTTGCATTTTTTATATAGGAAAGAATATCGTCAATGGAATCATTTAAGACAGTGGTGCTTGTACAGAGTATTTTCGTACAAGACTTGAGCTCGGAGGGATCTGAGGTAATTTGCCAATTTTCTTTTGTCTCAATCTCGAGTTTCTTCTTTTCAATTACCACAAGAGGGATATTTAATTTTTCTATTTTCTTAACTAAAGGAGGAAAGTATCCAACCATCCCAACCTTGTCGTATTCCACAAGATCAAGTAAGCCCAGCGAATTAGTCGAAAAGTCATATTCAAAATTCGCTTTTTTAAAGAAAGACTGGGTAATGGCGTTAATCGCTCCCAGTGCCAAACACCTTTGGAAGAGGTCAGACTTAATAAAATTCTTAGCAATTTCTATAGGATTTTTTCCGATAATGTCATTTACATCAAATTGAGCTGCCTTTTCCCTTACTTCCTCAGAAAGGGCAATATATACTATCCCAATTGATTCATCAGCTAATTGGATAACCCCGAAATTATCAAATCGGATGTCTTGATCAATTTCATCATTAGATGGGAAAAAAGCGTTCTTGATTTTATCAAATCGAATTCTTTTTTCAATTTTCTTAATGATATCAACAAAAACCTTATTTATGGACATATATAATATAATAAAAGGTATTTCATTAGGTTATCATCTTATTTTTGCAAACTATATGAAAAGAAGCAACTCCTTTGATATAAAGAAACTTATATAAAGGATTATCACATCATCATTCTTTAGTAGAAATTTTTTGAAAAAGTGATTTTATGAATAATGAAGATATTGCCTTTTTGCCTGCATATGAACTTGCAGAGAAACTTCACACTCGAGAGTTAACTTCTGAGGAAGTAACCGAAATAATGATTAAGAGAATCCAACGAATAAACCCCTCTGTGAATGCATATTGTACGCCCACTTTTGATATCGCACGAGAAATGGCTTCTAAAGCAGATGAGAGAATAAAAAAAGGAGAAGATTTTGGTCTTTTGGATGGTATCCCTCTTTCTGTTAAAGATCTTAATTGGACCAAGGGAGTCAGAACTACGTTCGGTTCTAAAATCTATGAGCATTTTGTACCAGAAATAGATGATATTGTTGTAAAACGACTTAAAAATGCAGGTTGTGTATTATTGGGAAAAACAAATACTCCAGAATTCGGATTTAAAGGAGTGACTGACAATCTCATTTTTGGAACTTCGAAGAATCCTTGGGATTTAAGCAAAACTTCAGGGGGATCTAGTGGAGGTGCGGGAATATCGGCAGCATGTGGTATGGCATATTTAGCTCAAGGCTCTGATGGTGGGGGATCTATAAGGATTCCAAGTGCCCTATGTGGGGTATACGGATTGAAACCAACCTTTGGTAGAACTCCAAATTATCCAAAGGAATTGATTTTTGGTGAGTCTTTGGGTGTGAATGGTCCTATTGTGAGATATGTAAAAGATGCTGCGCTTATGCTTCAAGTGATGAAGGGTTCATTTTTAGGTGATCGACATTCCTTACCCGATGATGATGAGAATTATCTTGAAGCTATTGAAAATATACCAAATAAGCTAAAGATCGGATATACCTTAAATTTGGGATATGCTAAAGTTGTCGATACTGAAGTTAAAAAAAGTGTCTTAGACTCACTTGAGGTCTTCAGAGATTTTGGATGGGATGTAAATGAGATTAAAATGAAATTAAGAAAACCAGAATTACCATTTTATACTCTATGGACATCAAAACTTGCTTTTGAATTAGCCCCAAAATTAAATGAATGGGAAAACAAAATGGATCCAGATATTGTAAGATTAGTTAAAGGAGGTATGGGATATGATGCCTTTTCGCTTATAAGAGCACAAAAGGCCAGAAAAGAAATTTATGAGACCTTTTATAAGATCTTCACAGAAATTGATATATTGATCACTCCAACCACAGCGGTTCCAGCATTCGATACGGATATAATGTTTCCTCCGATAATTAACAATAAAAAAGTTTCTCCCACGGCATGGCAAGCTTTTACATTCCCCTTTAATCTTACTGAACAACCCGCCGCATCAATTCCCTGTGGATGGTCAAAAGACGGATTACCAATCGGAATGCAAATTATTGGACCAAAATTCGCTGAATCTACGATACTTCAGGTATCTAAAGTATTTGAAGGTGAAAAACCGTGGCAAGAAAAAAGACCACAGCTACCATAATCTCATTATAAAAAATTTAATTTTTTAATCATTCTAATCCAATTTTTTTATAAAGTCTCTGAGATTCGTTTTGCTAATAATTTCATTAACAATAAGTTTGATAGGTTTATTTGAGGTATTAATGACAACATCTGCTGCTGCCTTGTAAAAAGGTTCCCTGAATTGTAATTTCTTATTAATTTCCTCTCGCACATTCTCTTTATTTATAACGGGTCTCGTTTCTTTTCCATCTTTCATCGCGCGTTCATAAATGATTTCGGGCATTGTTTCTAATAACACAATAGATGAGTTTCGCTTGAGATAGTCTATATTTATCTTATTTAACACTACTCCCCCACCGCAAGAAATTACTACCTTATTATAAGTGGAAACTTGCTTGCATGCCTCAATTTCATATTCTCTGAATTTTAATTCCCCCTCCTCAGAAAAGATATCAGGAATAGACTTATTTGCCAAATCTTCAATAATCTCATCAGTTTCAACGAATCTATACTCTATCCCCAATGTTTTCGCTAATGCTCTCCCGACAGTAGACTTTCCTGTACACATAAACCCGATTAGCGCGATGGAATTTTTAGGCATCTTACTCAGATTGAAAATGCTTTTGAGAAAGCGAATTTTAATTATTTATAATAAATAATATAATTTAAATAATGGAACCTTTTTCTATTGACTCTAAAACAAGCTTACTATGCCTCATCGGATGGCCGATTAGGCATTCAATGAGTCCGATTATGCATAATGCGTTACTCCAAAAATTAAAGCTCAATTATGTTTATTTAGCGTTCAATGTGAAAAAAGAGGGATTAAAACCCGCGATATATGGGATTAAAGCTTTAGACATTAAGGGAGTAAATATAACAATACCTCATAAAGAAACGATTATCCCTTATTTAGACGAAATAGATCCACTGGCAGCTAAAATTGGGGCGGTGAATACCATAAAAAAAAATAGTGGTGTGTTAATAGGAAAAAATACTGACGCTGAAGGTGCTAAAAAGAGCTTAATTGATGCGGGATGTACTTTATCGGGGAGGAATGTTTTGGTTTTAGGGGCGGGAGGCGCCTCGAGAGCCGTTTGCTTTGCCCTGACAGATGAGGTTGATAAAATCTTCATCGCTAACAGAACAGAAAAACGAGCCCTTTCCTTGGCAAAACAAATTAATAAAAAAACTGATGCTATAGCTGAAGGATATTCAAATAAAAAAGCCGTATTGGAAACCCTAATCTCAAATTCTCAAATTCTCATTAATACAACACCTATAGGAATGCATCCCACCACGGATGAACTTCCACTTCCCGAAAATCTTTTACATGAAGATCTGTTTGTTTTTGATGTAGTCTATAATCCTTTAAAAACAAAACTATTAAAAAAAGCCGAGGAAAAAGGATGCAGAATATTGGGTGGATTAGATATGTTAGTCAATCAAGGTGCACTCGCATTCGAATGGTGGACTGGGAAAACCCCGGATACTAAACTCATGAAAACAAAAATACTTGATTATTTGGAGGAGACTAATGTTAGGTAATTCAATCACAATAATCGGTGGTTCTGGAGGATTAGGGCAAGTGTTTGCAAAGTTATTTAAGCGCCACGGGTTTGAAGTCACGTTAATGGCACGTTCGAAAGCAAAATTGGTACGAGTGGCGAATAAATTAGATGTAAGATATGAACTGAATCTAGAAAAAAGCGTCTCTAAGGCAGACCTTATAATGATCTCAATTCCAATTCATTCCACACCTGCCATGATAAGAAAAATAGGACCAATGCTAAAAAAGGATGCTTTAATATTTGATGTAACCTCATTAAAGAGGGAAGCCTATCCCGCATTAGATGAGATTTGTAGACAACATCCTATCAATTCTCTCTCCCTCCACCCGATGTTCGGACCAGGCATCAAAAATATGAGAAATTATAACATGATTTTTTTGGAAGTGGGAGGGACTAAATATTTTTCGAAAAAAGTTAATGCACTAAGAAACCTCTTCCAATCTGAGGGATTGCATATTACCAATGTTGGAGATCCAGAGGAGCATGATAAGATGATGGCTATCGTCCTTGGTGCCCCACATATGATTAATATTCTCTTCATTGAATTCCTACAAAGGATCGGCATTCCTCTCTCTAAGCTCATGGAATTTACAGGGACCACGTTTCTTTTACAGAAAATTTTTGCTGAGAGTATTATCCAACGAGAAGTAGAAATGTTTGGGGAGATACAAATGGATAATCCCCAATTCCACAAAATTTTCAGAAAATTTAAAGAGCTGGTTGACGATTATTCATCAATTATGGAAACCAAGAATCTAGAGCGATTTAAAGAAATCTTTTCTAAAGGAATCCAGTATTCGAATGAAGATCCTCACTTTGAACGCTCATATGAATTCTTTTACAAGTTTATGAAGATTTTGAAACAGAATGAGAATGAATAAATAGAAAAGAAAAAAATTAATTATTATGAAAGATCAAACCCACAGTAAGCGCAGAAATTAACTTTGCTTCTTTCATCTAATTTTGCACCACAACTCGGACAGAATTTTCCAATTGATTCAGTATCTCGATCTTCTTGAACAGTTGCAACTGCAACTTGCTTACGTGGATAATCAGCCGATGTTGAGGTGGACCTATTCGCGTTCCTTGCAGGTTCATAGGGTTGATATTCATTCAAAGCAACGCAGACCGAATTACAATACACACATCTATTTTCCGGTTTATCAAAATAAATAGCCAGATAAATCAATACCCCAAATCCCGCTGTAAATATTGTTAGAATTACCAAAAGAAACCAATCTATCTCTTCGCGTTTTGTGGGAACTTCAGCTCCACATTTTTTACAATACATTTTTCTTTTTCCTCCATTATGCAATTAATTGATATTTATTCTAATTTGCAAAGATTTTTGATATTATTAAAAAGATTTTGAGTCCAATTTTTAATATGAAATGAGAGCTCAACTTTATTATAGAAATTGAAGGCAAATTTAGAAAAAAGAAATAAATAAAAGGAATTTAGATTTTCATCCCGCAATCGGGACAATATTCTGCATTATTGTCCAATTTTACCCCGCAAAATGAACAATAAAGGACTTTCTCTCCAATGACTTTAGTATAGGAAATTTCTGGTGTAGCTTCTCCTTTTTGTTGAGTCGTTCTGTACGGATTTAGTTGTTCATTAATCGCTTGTTGATAATTATATAAACTATTTTCTTCTATAGATGCGGGCTGAGCTGAAGCTGGTGTAGCAACAGTGCCACAATGGACACATTGGTTTTCATCTTTATTATACCAAATTATTAAATAGACGATAAGCCCGATTCCTGCAGTAAAGATTGCTAATATGATTGCGAGACAAATATCCATCTCTTCCCGTTTGAGAAGGGTATTCTGAGCGCATTTCTTACAATATCCAACTGTCATGTTTTAACCTCTTGATATTATTATATTATGAGAAATATGTCCATGGTTTTATTAAAAATATCTTTAGACCAATTTTTAGTATGTAAAATTGAAATCTAAATAGTTAGGAGAAAATAAATGATGAAAAATGAGATGATGATTATATTTTACTACCACAATTGGGGCAAAATTTAGCCCCTGGCTCAATGTCGGAGCCGCAAAATGGACAATATTTTGTATTTCCTCCCGAGATCACTTCCTCTTTCGAATTGGAAGTGGATGTACTAGAAGATGCCATCTTGTAAGGATTTTGTTGTGGGGGTGTAGGTTCTTGCCTATAGGGTTGACCTTGAGATGGTTGAAATTGGGTTTCCGTCGGTCTAAGGACGGAATTACAATGTACACATCGATTTTCATCTTTACTATACCAAATTATTAGATAAATAATTAAGCCAATACCTGCAGTAAAAATAGCCAATATTATTGCCAAACAGATGTCTATATCTTCCCGCTTTCCTAATACCACCTCGCCGCAGTGCGGACAATAACCTGTCGTCATTTTTATTCACACGATGATGGTTTATACTTTTAAATGATTTTTTATTTTATCAAGAATTAAAAAAGCAAAGTGGTTTTATAATTTTTTGGTTAAATTGAAAATGGTTATTATACCGTTTCAATCTGCTCTTTACCTTGCTCCCAACCACAGAAAGGGCATATTTTCGCTTTTTTATCGATTTCCCGACTACAATTCTCACATAAAATATATTCTTTCTCCCCTTGAGATTCATTTTGCTCGGTCTTTTGCTTTTTTTCTTGTTTCTGCAATTTCTCTTGCTCTAATTTCTCCATTAAATTAATAACAGGCATCTTTTTTGGATATTCTTCGGGGTTGGCATAGAATTCCACCTTCGAACCGCATTTTGGGCAATAAACCTTTTTTTGTATCAAAAAGCGATATATTAGAAATGCGATGAAAGCGAATCCTAAACTGGCAATCGTCGAAATTACTAATATTTGATAATGGAACGAAGTAAGAGGTCTTCGGATTGGTTTTACGGGTTTACCGCAACTTGGACAAAATGCATGTTTCTTCTTAGGCATTATTCTTCACTAATAATAATGTAATTATACTATATTTTAATCTATTTACAACTTTAAATTTCGAACTATAATAAATTAATCTTATAAGGAATGCTTTGCCCTCCAAAAAGAATTAGACTTTAAGTTTTCCAAGGTTTTAATTGACTATAAAGAACAGACCTTTTGGTGTTAAATCTGAAATTTATTACCGCAACTTCGGCAGAATTTCGCATCACTGATAATTTCCGCTCCACATAATGGACAATATGTAATTTACCTCTTTGAACGCTTTCCTCAGGTAATTGAATTTTTGTTCCATCTGAAATGGGGATATGCTAAGTTGGGCGGGGATTTATCGATCTTTCACGGGATAAGTCTTGCCTAGGTATATTCTTATGATATATTTCAGCAGGGCTCAGAATATTATCACAATAAAAACACAGAGTTTTCTCTTTTTTTTCCCAGAAATTGAATTTTTGTTCCATCTGAAATGGGGATATCCTAAGTTGGGTGGGTTTTTTCCCAGAAATAAATATATAGACTTTAGCTTTTACTATTGACCCACACTAAGGACAATAACCTTTTTCCATTTTGAATTACACTCTTATTTTTATTCTTAATTGATTTAAATGACAAAAAGGTTAGTTTGAAATATAATTAATTTGATAAAAATAGAAAATGAGCCGAAATCGTGAATCGTAACCTCTTTTTGTAATTAGTATGAATTCTAAGTAATTGAACAAATTCACTAACATTAGTGGCTACCAAATTTACCTTATGTTAAAATAGATTTGAAAGATATTTCTTCTCCAATAAATAATCTTAAATTTCATTAAGAATCTAATGAAGATAATAGAATTTTATTAGGTTAAAACAGAATTGAATAAAGCTCCTTTCTTTTGCGTCTTGGATGGTATAGATGGATGTGGGTCGACTACACACTCGAAATTACTAGCGGGCTTCCTAAAAAATAAAGGATTTAAGGTTCATCATACCCAAGAGCCAACCAAAAATGAAATCGGAGAATTAGTCAGAAAATTTCTAAAAAAAAACGAAGCGCCTCCAACTACAGATGCCTTATTATTTGCCGCTGACAGAGATTATCATTATCAAACTGAAATTAAACCAAAATTAGAGGAAAACTATATTGTTATCTCAGATAGATATATCGAATCATCAATTGTATATCAATCTCTTCAATCTACACAGATTTCCGTGGAATGGGTTAAAATAATCAATAAATTTGTCGGAAAACCTAATCTTACCATCATTTTGGACATTGATCCTAAAATTTCACTTGCGAGAAAATCTCAACAAAATTTGGAAAAATTCGAAAACGTATCTTTTTTGAATAAAGTCAGAAACGCGTATTTAGAGCGGGCTGAGAAGGAGGAGTATGCTATTATTAATACTGATGAGATTATTGAAGTAGTTCAGAATAAAATACAGAAGATACTTTTCGAACATTTAAATAAAGAAAATATTTTTTAGAATACCAACAAATATATGATTATTACTATTTTCCTATAATGGAAGGTATTTTACACTTAATTTTTCAAAAAAATAATCAGTAATTCTGGTTTTAAAAAATACACATGGAAAAACGTAAATTGGGCCAAAAGTTTCGCGCGGAAAGGTTGCATGGATATGTCAAGAAATTCTCCTTTCCGAGACTTGCGGGCTCTCCAGGTGAAAAGAAAGCGGTTCAGTTAACCTCAGATCTATTCAATCAATTAGGATTTTCACAAGAACAGATAGAGACTGAATCGTTTAGATCTTCAGATTTTTATTCCACCACACTCATCAAATTGATTGCGATGATAAATTTGGTTTTTCTTCTGATGTTTGTGTTTTTTACATATTTACAATTTATCATCTCTATTTTGGTCATTATTGGTTTAGTGATTATTATCCTATTTATTTTGCGAGGATTAAGATCTCCGGAGCACCCAGGATTTTGGGGCAAATATTATGGAAAAATGTTTAATGCTACAAATGTATTTGTCAAAATCCCATCAAAAAATATGAGTGAAGAAAGAGCTGGTGATATTATAATCTCTGCGCACTTAGATTCGAAGTCACAATCTTTTCAAACACAATGGAGAGTAATTTTCTATAGGATTTGGCTTTTTAGCGCAATTTTTTTAGGAATTACATTTGCATTATATATAGCCACTCTTATCGGGCCGTTTTCTCTTCCCAGTCTATTTTTTCAAATCGGACTGTGGGTACCAACAATCCTTATTTCTATTACAAATATTTTCCTAATGAATCTAAACACCCATAATAAGTCTGATGGTGCTCTTGATAATGCTTCTGGGATGGCTGTGGTGTTTGAACTGAGTTCCTATTTTCAAAACCATCCCTTGAACAATTTTAATCTCTGGTTCTGTCAGTATTCAGCAGAGGAACTTGGAACCATGGGAAGTCGAGTCTTTGTTGATAATCATGAAGTCCAATTTGAAAAAGGGAGGATATTTCAAATAAATTTGGATATGATTTCCTGTAAAGGTCATCGTTGGAATAGGGTAGAGTATTTAAAATCGTATGGGGTTTTTCCCAGAAGGAAGATTGCTCCATTATTAGCTGAATATTTAGAAACCGCTGCAAGTAAAGAGGATATCGAAATCTATGGATTTCATCTAACCACGGGAGCTCATACAGATTCAGTTCCCTATCATCAGAGGAATTTTGCTTCGATCGATTTAGTCACCAGAGCAGCCTCAAAATATAGCCATACTAAAAATGATACACCAGACAAAGTAGACGGTGAAGTTTTGAAGGATGCATGTATCCTAATAAGGAGAGTTGTGCTAAATCTCGATCAGAATTATCAAGAATTATGTGGTAATAACATCTTAGAATGTGATTGATGTGGGTTATACTATTTGCGAGAAGATTTTTAAGGAACATTCTAGTCTAAAAGATATTGAACCAAATCAATATATTGAAGCGCCTATAGACCTAGTGATGGTGCATGAGCAACTGGGTGGTCGCATTCATAAAGAATATGAAAAATTAGGTATCAATTACGTATGGGATCCGGACAAAATCTTTTTTATCTTAGATCATTGGGTACCTGCACCTACGATCTCTGCGGCTCAAATGCATCAAGATTGTAGGAATTTTGCTGAAAAATATAAATTTATCCATAATATGGGTATGAATGAAGGTATTTGCCATCAAGTCCTCCCTGAAAAAGGTTTTGCACGACCTGGAATGCTAATCGTTGGGAGCGATAGCCACACCACGACGTATGGAGCTTTTAATTGCTTAGCAACGGGAATTGGCGCCAGTGATGTTGCTGTGGTATTCGCAACCGGAAAACTCTGGTTTAAAGTACCGGGATCATATAAGATAATATTAGATGGAGAGCTTTCAGAAGGTGTAATGTCCAAGGATTTAATTTTACAATTAATTGCAGATATCTCCACAAAGGGGGCATTATATAAATCACTGGAATTCCACGGAGAGGGAGCAAAATCTCTTTCCATTGATGGAAGGATGACAGTTTCAAATATGGTCGTGGAGGCGGGGGCGAAATTCGGAATATTTTTACCTGACAAAAAATTAGAACAATGGCTTCAGAAAAAAACCGATAAACCTTATGCTTTTATCCATCCCGATGAAGATGCGAAATATCAGAAGGAATATAATTATGATTTGTCCGAGCTTATTCCGGTGGTGGCAAAACCACACAGTCCAGGAAATTTAGCACCAATTCATGAAGTTGAAGGAACTCAAATTGATCAAGCCTTTTTGGGAAGTTGTACTAATGGTAGACTTGAAGACCTACGGATAGCTGCTAGAATAATTAAGGGAAAGTCGGTGGAATCACACACCAGATTTATAATAATACCCGCATCGAAAAAAATCTACTTAGATGCTCTCTCGGAAGGACTTATCGAGGAATTTGTAAATTCGGGTGCTATAATTGGGAATTGCACGTGCGGACCGTGTATTGGCGGGCACTTGGGCGTTTTGGGACCGGGAGAGATATGTATCAGTAGTACGAATAGAAATTTTCAAGGTCGTATGGGAAGTTCTTCCTCTGAAATATATCTTGGATCCCCAGCAACAGTGGCTGCTTCTGCTTTAACTGGGGTAATAACCGATCCCAGAGACTATATTTGAATGGATAGCAAAAAAACTAATTCTTTTTAATAATGTAAAAAAATCATAAAACTCTCGAGCTTATATCGAAACTTGATTTTATGCAATTATCTTATGTTAGGAGAAATGGTAATGCTTAAATTATGAAATGTCATATAATTCACTAATCCAATTTTTAAAGAGTAAAGTTTTTAAAACTGTTAAAAAATGAATAATCCAGAAATTCCAAATCAGGAATATTTTGAAATTAAAGAGACGCTTGCTGGGAGGAGAAATGCAAGTCTATTTTGTGGGCTCTCTTGTCTTGGGATATTTTTGATTATAATTGGTGTGGGAATTTTTGCTGCAATCCAACAAGCAACTGGTGATCTCTTCTTAGCGTTGACGGTTTCCATAGCCGTTGCTGGACTTTCACTTTTAGCCGTTGTTTGCTATAGTAGTGTGGAATTATCTGATGCTTTCTCACTTTATAAGGGCGTAGGAAAAGAGAGATATTTTTATATTTCCGCTAAAGAAGTTGAATTTGATGTTCCTGAGAGAAAAAGTCTAAAACTCAATTTAGCCGATATTTTTGAAATACGTATAAGTAAAAAAAAAAAGAAAGTGGAGCATGCTAATAGAAAAATGAAATACCATGAAGTATATTTTGTTCACCGTGAAGGAAGAGACAGAGCAATTGATTTAATAGGAGGATTAGATTATAAAAAACAGAGCGTTCAGAGGATTATACAAGCATTGCAGCATTTCGCAGAAAAAACGAACAAAGCATTTTACGCAAAAAGATAGATCTTTTAAGAAAAAATTTGATTAATATCCTAAGAAAAATTATACTATTCTATAATATTCTAAATCTATACACTCAAAACATCTATGAATTTAATTGAAGGGTTTGTCTACATGATGGGTGATGATATTAACACGGACGATATAGTGCCGTCATATGCCCTTACATTGCGAGATGAATGTAAGATGGCGCAATGTGCGTGCGAAACTGTTGATCGCAATTTCGCTCAAAAAACCGAAAAGCTCAACATCATTATGGCGGGAGAAAATTTTGGATGTGGGAGTTCCCGAGAAGAAGCGGTTAATGTATTTAAAATCCTCGGAATAAAAGCTATTATAGCAAGGTCCTTTGCCCGTATTTATTTTAGAAATTTAATAAACCAAGGCATCCCTGGAATCACCCTGGAATGGAAAAAAACAGATTTTTCAAAGGGAGATCATTTAGAAATAGAGTTAGAAAAGGGTATTCTTAGAAATATTACTCAAAATAAGATACTGCGTTTTAGTCAATTACCAGAATTTTTATTGAATATTTTAGAAGAAGGTGGAGTTATCCCGAAACTGAAAAATTCTTTATAATCCAAAAAATTACATTAGTTTTTTTATTTCTTTTTCCATTTCTATTATTCTTTTTCTTGACTTTATTAAAAGCGATGTTTTTCCATATTTAGTGAACCATTTTTGAAATCGTTCTCCGATACTGACCTCGTGATTTCCCGTCATGTGCTTATCTGCCAAGCAGACGATTTTTTCTTCTACGGTTTCAGGGAGATAATCCTTTTCTGGTAATCCCACTTTTTTAGCGTCATCTTTGTCAAGTCCCCCTAAAATATGAGTTTCGCAGATTCTGGCTAATTCCTTCGGTAATCCTCTCTCTCTCAAGATCCTCCCGCCTATTAAGGCATGTTCGAATCCATGTGTCACCGATCTGCCAATATCGTGAAGTAAGCCCCCGATTTCTACAAGTCGCGTATTCACTTTGGCTTTAGTTATATTGTTCGCAATCTCGACTGCCTTATTTGCAACATTAATAGAATGCTGTCTTATTGGAAACGGAAGTCGAACTTTCCGTAATAATTCTAAGGCAAAATCTCGATCGGGAATAACCATTTCACTTTTTCCCATATTAATTATGCAAATTAAAGAATAACTTTAAGCTTTAAGAATTAAGATTTTTGCGAAAATTCCGTAGCAATTAGTCCCTCCTAAAACATAATCTAGAAATATAAAATTTATCTGAAAAAATTAAACGGCAAAAAGTTCTGAAAAATAAAAAATCTATTATTAAATTATTCAATATACTTCCTCTTCATATGGTCCACCTAAATATCCTCCTAATAACCCCCCTCCTACTCCCGCTAATAAAGCTCCTAAGATTCCTCCTATCGTCTCAATTAACTGAGTCCCCGTAAAAATACTCATTAAATCTTGCCCCGAAAAGATACTAAAAATAATCCACATCAAGAGAGTGATAATAATCACTAAGAAACTGCCGATCATTCCTCTCTTTATTCCTTGAACAATGACTCCCGAAAGAAAACCTAAAAACAAGCACGATAGAAATGCGGGCTGAAAGAAGCCAGGAATAGTACATGGTCCTGATGCAAAAAATCCAATGAGATTAAATTCAAAATTAGCACTTAATAACGTACTTATTCCAGAAAAAAAGTTATATTGCCCTAAGGTGACTGCCATACTCAAAGTATTCCATTGATCGAATAGAGAGACACTGAAAAAACTTAGAACCAACCCCACGACAACTCCAATTGCTAGCCTCATTTTGTTTACAAAATAACTTTATTTAATTTGTAATTATGATTTCTATAATAAAAATTATAATATATAGTACATTTTGTTTAGTATCTATTTAATAATTATTTAATCAATTTATCTTTAAAGTACGTGGTATTAACTTGGCTAAAAAGAAAAAGAATTCAGAAAATACGGAAGATTCCGATGAGATAGAGATAGATGAAGATTTACTCGTCGATTTTGAAGAAGATTTTGAAGAAGACTTCGATGAGGATTTAGATTTAGAGGAGGAGCTTGACTTACTGGATACAGAAGATATAGACCTTTTGGAAGAGGAAGAGGAAACATTTATTGACAAGGATGAGGAGAAAAAGGATCTCTATCTTTCCGCAGGGATACATATCGGTACGAAACTTTTAACAGGAGACGCAAGACGATTTATTTATCGACAAACTAATTATGGTTTATATGTCATTGATCTTACTCAAACAGAGGAACGCTTAAAAATTGCGGCAAAATTTCTCAGTAAATATGTTGAAGAGGGCAGTGATAAAGTAATAGTCTCTTCAGTACGAAGATATGGAAAAGAGCCAGTCCGAAAATTCTGTGAAGCCCTTGGATGTCGATCTATCACAGATAGATTTATTCCAGGATCACTTACCAATCCCAACATAGATACTTATATAAAAGATGCAAGCGTCGTCGTAATCGTAGATCCACATGCAGATAAGGTGATTTTAAATGAAGCGAAACTTGCCAGAATTCCGGTTGTTTCACTATTTGATACCGATGACAGTCTTTCTGGGATTGATTTAGCAATCCCCGCAAATAATCGCGGAAAAAAGGCATTAGGATTAGCATTTTGGATTCTTGCACGTGGGATTTCAATGGAATTAGGTAAAATCGCAAGTGAAGATGATTTTCCTTATACACTCCAAGATTTTACAAGCAATATCATCCCATACTACAAACAACAACAACAACAGCAAGAGCAAGAACAATGAACTAAGATTGTCTTTTATTCCTTATTTTCTATTAATTTCTCACTCGAAATGATTATAGATTCTTATTTTTCTGTGGTGCCGATTTTTGTTTTATCACTAACAAATTTTTAACTCTGTAATGATTTTCTCAAATAGTTTATAAAATTTAATTAAGAGGTAATACATAATGAAAAAACGAGTGGTAGCGTTCGCGGGCAAAGGCGGGGTTGGAAAAACGACCTCATTAGCTCTCTTCCTTAAATATCTCATAGAAAAAGATTCCAGTGAGATTTTAGTAATCGATTCCGACCCAGATGCCAATGTGGGGGATGTAATTGGGAAGGAAATCTCATTTAATCAGACCTTAGCTTCAAAAATGACCGAGTTGAAGGAGAAAATTCAAAATAGATCACTTCCCTTAGATATGCCAAAAAATCAAATAATTGAAGGAGATGTATTTAGATCATTAATCGAGATGGATAAGTTTGATATTCTCGAAATGGGAAGACAAGAGGGAAGTGGATGTTATTGCTTCATTAATTCTGTCCTTAAGAATGTAATTGATACACTTTCCGAAAACTATGACATTACTCTGTTAGATTCACCAGCGGGATTAGAGCATTTTTCAAGAAAGACGGGAAGAAACGTGACAGACTTAATAATCGTGACAGATCCCTCAAAAATGGGAATCCATACGATGAAACGCATTATTGAATTAACAAAAGAAGTGAGTCTGGAATTTGAAAACATTTGGATTATTGGTAATCGCTTTCCTGACTCTCTTAAAGAAGCGTTGGAGAAAGAAGTTGAAGAAATATCCGAAAGTAATATTAAGTTATTGGGTTTCCTTCCAGATGATAAAACAATATCAGAATACAACTTTTTGGGTAAAAATCTGTTGGAATTAGAGCAAGACGAAAAAGTCTACCAAAAAGCAAAAGAAATCTTTAGAACAATTATATAACTATTTCTACTTTACTTTTATCTTCTTTAAAGATTCTAATTTCACACGGGATCTCTCTCAAATTATTTCATACTCGCTGTATCCTGAAAATTATCCAGCTATTCAAGCGTTATAGGTAATATATAGGTAATTACTATAATCCCTTAGCTTATTTTCCTTAATAAATAAATCATTCCATTTAGAATTGATTTATTTTTAATTCTGTTTCTCTCATAAAAAGATTTATATGTTCTAAAATTGATGTCTTATCTATATTCACTTTCTATATACTTATAGGACGCATTATATTTACGGAAATGTAAAGGATTGACCAAAAAGGTGAATTAATTGCATAAAAAGGATAACAATATCGATATTGCCAACGATCGTAATGAAAATATTCCTACTGAACGGATTTCAACTATGTTTTCTTTTGGAATGGGTGATTTTATCTATGAGGTGTTTAATGGAATCTTTGGGGCTTTCTTTTTTCTTTATTGGGAGACAGAAGTAAAATTAGATATTTGGATAGTAACATTGGCCTACGTGATATTTGCTATTTGGAATTCTGCAAATGATCCGTTAATTGGATATTTGACTGACCGTCCGAATAGATTTTGGAAAAAATATGGAAAAAGATTTCCAATGGTCATGATTGGGACTGTACCGGCTATCTTGACGTTAGCAGCAATTTTTTCACCTCCTTTTCTCGACCCTGTTCAAGGAGCCTGGATATACTTTGCCTGGATTTTGATTACGACATGCTCTTATGAATTATTTTTTACTTTAAGTTCTCTAAATCATTATGCTCTTTACCCAGAAAAATTTAAAACGGACAGACAGAGAAGACGAGCTGGGGGTATTAGAATGGCATTAGCTTTAGTTGGAACGGCAATAGGTTTTATTGTTCCCCCATTATTGATTGAATATGAAAATAGAGCGTCTTATACTAATATGGTCTGGATCTTTGTCATTTTTAACCTCATATTCTTTCTTAGCCTTATTCCTGGACATCGTGAATCAAATTATCTTAAAAAAAGGTACATGAAAGAAAAAGAGGAGCAAAAAGAACAGATTTCCTTTTGGGACTCAATCAGAATTGTTCTCCGACATAAAAACTTTCTTGTGGTTATTTTAATCTTTTTTCTTGATTCTATAATAGGGGTTAGCTTAACGGCGTCGGTTCAGTATGTGGCTAAATATGTTCTGGAGGCAGAAGCGGAAACATCGATTTATATTTTAGCGGGATTTATTTTGGGGGCGTTGATTTCTCTCGGTCCTTGGTTATTTTTCTCAGAAAAAATTAACGATAATCGTAGGATGTTGATAATTGGAGTATTTTTAAACACTATTTTTTTACTTCCTTTCATGTTTGCTAACGACTTATTTTGGCTAGTTATCGCTGCTGTTTTATTGGGAATTGGAGGTGGAGCCTTACGAATTGGCAGAAATCCTGTTATGGCAGATGCTATTGACGAGGCAACTCTGAATTCAAAACGACACTTAGAGGGGGCGTTTATGGGTGTATACACCTTTTTCAATAGATTTGCTTTAATTGCTCAAGGTATAATTTTCGCTGTAGTTCATGAACTTACGGGATTTAATGCTAATTTACCAAATCAAACAGAATTAGCGAAATTTGGTATTAGATTACATACTGCTTTGATACCAATGATATTGACACTAATAGGATTGATTATATTCTTCAGAGTATATGATTTATTCCCTGAAAAAACCGCTAAAATAAAACAAAAACTAAAAGAACTAAAATTGTAAATTTTTTTATCCCTTCTTAGAATTTTTTTATTTTATAATTGACTCTCAAAAATGCATTCCTATATTTATTTACTAAAAACTATTTTAGATCGCTGCCACTATATTGCATAATTATAAGTTAAACGATTAAGAAAATGCCAAAATATACTGGAAGCGAAATAATTACCAAATATCTCATCAAAGAAAAAGTCCCCTATGTTGTGGGGATTCCAGGACACGGATGTTTAGCCTTAGTGGATGCGTTTTACAAAAATCGGGATAAAATTAAACTCATCCAACCAAAACAAGAAATGGCGGGTGTCCATCTCGCCGTTGGATATTATCGGATAACAAAGCAACCATTATGTGTATTTACATCAATAGGTCCGGGTGCTATCAATACGGCAATAGGACTTGCTGATGCATATGTTGATAGTATGCCAGTGTTAGTACTCACGGGAGATACTCACGTGCATATGCGTGGAAAAGGAGTACTTCAAGAAATAGAAAGGCGTAGAGATTCAGATTTTCCTCGTATTCTAGAACCCATCGTAAAACGTGCATGGCAAGTTGTCGCTGTTGAGCAATTGCCCTCAATAATGCAACGTGCATTCAATCAGATGCTGACTGGAAGACCGGGACCTGTTCATATCGATTTGCCTATGGATGTTCAAGCGGCGGCTTTTGAGACTGAAATTCCCGAACCGAAGGAGCGACGACCATTGGGAAGAGTGCTTGGAGATCCCGAATTGATAAGAGAGGCATCGGATTTACTAAAATCAGCTGAACGACCGGTTATATTTTTGGGTGGTGGAGTCATTACAGCTGAGGCTTTCGAAGAGGTTAAAGTATTAGCAGAAATGACTGGAGCAGCGGTGGTTGCGACTATGATGGGAAAAGATGCATTTCCCAATGATCATCCATTATTCTGTTGGGCTAGTGGATCTAAAGGGACTTCCGTCGGACTCAAAATGACTTCAGAAGCTGATGTTTTATTAGCAGTCGGATGCAGATTTGCCGATGAATCATCTAGTTCCTATAAACAAGGAGTTAGCTTTTCCATTCCACCTACTAAATTAATCCATGTGGATATCGATCCCAATGAAATTGGAAAAAATTATCCTACAGAAGTTGGTATTGTTGGTGATGCGAAGTCTGTTCTGAGCCAAATCATAACAGAATTAAAAGATCAAAATTATAACCAAGATTATGAAAACACCGTGTACTTCAAGGAAATCCAAGAAGAAAAGAAAAAGTGGTTTGAATTTCTAGAAGAACATCGAGACGACAATAAGGATCCAGTAATGATTTCGACCGTTCTCCAAGAAGTTAGGAAATTTCTAGATCGCGATGCTATTGTCGTGACGAGTTCTGGAAATGTCCAAGCGCAGATGCTCCAAGAATTTCCTTTTTATGAACCAAAAACATGCCTAACAGCGGGAGGATTTTCAACCATGGGATATAGTGTGCCAGCAGCTATAGGAGCGAAATTAGGTGTTATAGATAATGGGGATCCTGAGAGACAAGTAGCTGCTCTGGTTGGAGATGGGGATCTTATGATGACAATATCAGAACTTTCAGTTGCAGTGCAATTGGGCTTGAAAAATTTATATTTTATCGTCATCAATAATCATGGTTGGATAGCGATAAAAGATTTGCAACAATCAGCTTTTGGAGAAGAGAGAGGTTATGGAACTGCATTCAGTAAAGAAAACGGAGAGACCTACTCCCCGGACTTTGCTAAGATTGGAGAGGCTTATGGATGCTACGCTGAGCAGATTTCTAAAAAAGAAGAAATCCAACCCGCTTTAGAGAGAGCTAAGGAATCGGGCAAACCTGCGTTAATCGAAATTAAAGTACAGCGTGAGTTTCCCTATACAGGGAGTCCAGCAGTAGGATGGTGGGATGTGCCAATTCCCGAATACCTTTCTGAGAGAAGGGAGCAATACGAGCAAGAAAAAAAAGAAGAAAAACTGGGATAATATTTTTCTCTCTTTATTTTTTTAGATATAATTAAGGGATTTGCTAATCTTTCTTAATGAGCTTAGGATACATTCTACTTTACCTTAACGATCTTTAAACTTTTCTGAATGTTGAACACCGCCAATTCCCCAATGAGTTTTGGGAATCTCATGAACAATCACTTCTACAGCTTCTCTTGGGATATCCATTTCTACGAATACTTCCGGAATTCTCTCGATTAGTTGTTTAATTTTTTCCTCTTCAATTCCCTTCCACATATTAATTTGCACTAAAGGAATGATAAACACCTATCTATATATTTTAATTTTTATCAAATAGGAAGCTAGATAGACTGAAAAACTTTATCATTTTTATTTTTTTACGCGTAAATCGTATATTTTCTCTCCAACTTTTCTTTCAGTGAAATGGGAAAATCAAACTTTTTAGCATAGAATTCAAAAATCAATCTATCGATTTCTTTTTGTTCTCGAGAATAGTCATAATGTACGTTTTTTTTCTTACTGGAAATTATTTCTCTTACCAATTTTTCAACCTTAATTTTAACATCTTTTTCGGGCAATATAATTGGAAGCGAATGAAGTCCCGTTAATTGAATACTCGCAGTATTATTGATTATACCTTTAGCGAGATAATTATATAATGAACTGTTGAGAAGACCTAAAATATATTCAATGGAAAAGCGAGAATCTTTAATGATGAAACCCATTGCCTTATTAGAATCCCAGTAGCATCCTGGAGGCATATATCGAGCGGCTAATCGTGAACTTACACCACTTATAACAATCCCTTCCTGTTCAAATGGAGCATTACTCGGGATATCATAAATCTTTCTGGATTCTTCCCTCCAATCTAACCCTTCCATAATTGGGCGATAATATTGGTCCAAGCCTCCTCGTTTCATATAAGGTTTCCATTCATCTGAGTTTAATGATTTTCTGGGAATGATTTTATATTTTTTTTCGGGATTCTTAATTTTTTCATTTCGATTTTGAAAAATTTGGCTCAATTCTGTGCCCTCTATGGCTGCTATATACTTACGATTGTTATGGGTGTGCATCCCGATAAAACCACGCATATAATTTCTCATACGTGGAGATTGGTCAAATAGATCAATAATTTCCTCTTCTATATCAATAAAAAACACATTGAAAGGTAAAAGATGGTATTTTTTTTGCTTAAATCTAATTACTTTGGGCGGATTTTGATATTGATTCTCGTTTTTAACTCTTGGAATTACCCTCATGACGTTATTTAATCTCTTAGGTTGGTTAGATTTTCCACTTTTTTTTTCTAAAACGATGATGGCTGGTGACGTATTTACATCTTGATTGAGAAATAAATCAGATGGAGCTAATAATAATTCTTTTACGATACAATGTTCTAATATAAATTTTCTTAGCTTTTTGTGTGTTTTTAAAGTCAGAAATGAATCACTTGTGATAAAGCTCAGAATCCCTCCTTCCTTTAATCTCCACACACTATTCACTATGAACATTGAATATGTTTCATGGGCATTTATACTTCCGTATAATTTTTTTAATTTGTTTTTGTTTTTTTTAATGTATTTGCTCGATTTGTTTAGATAAGGGGGATTTCCTACGATAAAATCGAATCTACTAAAATTATCTTCACTGATATCGAGGAGAGTGTCCTTAATCTTAAAATGGATAGCTAATTCTTCAAGGGGTTTCTTATATTTCTCATTGAGATCAAACGCATATATTTGCGAAGGATCTATATTGTTTTCTAAGAGAATCTTAATAAATACGCCCGGTCCGACACATGGATCCAAGACTTTGCCATTTTTATTGATATCTCCCAGTTTAGAGATTAAATAACGAGCAGTTTTTTCTGGTGTAGTTATTAGGCCTAATTCTTTTTCATTGAATTCTCTATTCATCGATAACCAAAGACAAATTATTATATTTAAGTCGAATTCTTCTCATCTTTACATTAGATTATTGTCAAACTCCTTTAAGAATTTTACAATTACTCTGGAAACATCTGCCAAGAATTTGGCTGAAACTTTATCAGGAGTATCTTGAGGGGAGTGAATATATTTATAGGACGATTTATCCCCAAGGCCTATGCCAGTTAGACCTAATCTCTTTAGATAATATCCATCACTACGATTCACCGCAACTAAATATCTCTTTAGATGGAATTTCGGCTCAAGCTCTTTTGAGAATTCAAAAAAAGTTGATAAGAACTTATCCATTTTTACCTTGCTTTTCAAAGGTCCGAAAATATCCAACGCTTTCGCTATAGAATCGAGATTAAGATATCGCACATTAGATTCATCGTAATTTTTAATATTCTCAGAAAAGTGTCGCACTCCCATAGTCCCCGTCTCCTCACTTCCCGTAAATACAAACCAGAGATCTATTTTGCTCAAGCTATGTTCTGGTTTACTAAAATAAGATAATAAGTCTAATACCAAACTAATTCCAGATGCATTATCTATGGCTCCAGGAGATTTGTTATGCGTACTATTAATAAGTTGTAGGATTGTCGCAATAAAATGAAATCCGATAATAATTGATAGAATGAGATTAAAAATAAGATTCTCGCTGAAATAGAGATATTTAAGCACCAGAGAAATTATTATTATAAAAAGCGAGTAGATCCATAGCTTAACACTAATAACTCTTAATTTGATGGAGAGCTTCTGAGATTTAGAATCTATATGACAGAGAAATAATACTTGAAGTCTTTTGGTAATCATATTTTGATTCAGCCCATCTTGCCTGTCGGGATTCAGAGTCACATATACATTTTCAGACCAATATTTCTTCCCAAGTCGAATATCCTCAGGTTTTCTGGTAATTAATACTAATGGAAGGAATATCAATAACACAATAAAAATATTCATTATAGTAAACATAGTATTATAATTAACAAACAATACCAGAATCACCCAAAAGAGTAATAAAAACGCTATTTTTTTATAAATCCGAGGATAAAATGAAGTAAATTGGAAAGATTGAATTTTTGGAAGTAAATTGAGATGCTCTATTTCTTTTTTAATGCATTGTGCCGCTTTCCGTTCAGATATTGTGCCTGAAAGCCGGGGAAAAGAAACTTTTTCAAGAATTTCTTTTATATAGTTTTCATCTGGCATTAAATTTTCCCTCTTCTATAAATGAGCCCCATATTTTGAAGAGCTTACAATTTTACGATAGATGTTTAAGTATCCGGTGGTTATATTTGGTTCTGGAGGACTCCAATTTTCTAACCTTTCATCAATTTCAGATTGAGGAATTAGTATATTTAATAAACGCTCATCAACGTTGATTTCGATCATATCTCCGTCTTTAACAATTGCGATGGGTCCGCCTTCGATTGCTTCGGGACAAACATGACCAATACAAGGTCCCCGTGTTGCACCCGAATATCTTCCATCAGTGACCATCGCAACCGAATCTCCTAATCCCATTCCAACTAAGATTGCAGCTGGGATCGATAATTCCCTCATCCCAGGAGAGCCTTTTGGACCCTCGTACCTAATTACCAGAACATCTCCTTCCTTTACTTGGTTATTCATCAACGCCTCTTTCACTTCTTCTTCTGATTCAAATACTTTTGCTGCCCCTTTATGATGTCTCATCTTCTCATCAATCGCACTCTGTTTAACGACTGCTCCCTCCGGTGCTAAATTCCCTCTTAATATCGCAATTCCCCCTTGTGGTTCTATGGGATTATTACGTTCACGTATTATGAAATTTTCTTCATATTCTATCTCATCAAGATAATCTTTCAAAGATTTTCCAATAACCATTTTTGTATTCAAAGTGAGTAAAGGACTGAGTATCTTCATCAATACTTTTACTCCTCCGACATTGTGAAATTCCGTGAGGGTAATCTCCGATGCGGGTTTAAATTTTGCTAAAAGAGGGACAGTTCTACTTAGTCTATCAAATTCAAAATGGTCTAAATCTCCCCCTATTTCATGGGAGAGAGCACACATATGTAAAATCATATTTGTTGAGCCTCCAAAGGCTAAGGAGACCTTAATAGCATTTTCAATTGCGTTATGGGTGATGAAATCCAATGCTGTAAGATTTTGCTTCACTAGCTTCATGATAATTTTTCCCGTTTCCATACTGATATTCTCTCTTTCTATTCCATGGGAGCTGGCGGTCGCACAATTAGGAAGAGAAAGGCCCATAGCCTCCACGATACATGCCATTGTATTTGCGGTCCCCATCATATTACAAGCTCCCGCTGAAGCACATGTTTGGGATTCAATGAGAAAAAATTCTTCTTTCGATAATTTTCCGGCATTACATTTACCGATTGCTTCTTTAATATCGCTGGTTACAAATGTTTTTCCTTTAAGCGGTCCTTCTTTGAAGGTTTTCGGATCCATTATTCCACCTGTAAGAAATACTGTGGGTATGTTACATCTAGCTGCTGCAAGTAGCATGCCGGGAATAATTTTATCACATGAGCAGAGCATCACCATCCCATCAAAATCATATGCTTTTACCATAGCTTCAATAGAATTAGCAATTATTTCTCGCGAAGGAAGGATATATTTGGAGAAATTTCCAGAATTCGCGATACCGTCACAAGCACCGATGGTATTAAATTCCATGGGTGTGCCACTGGACTTTTCTATCCCTTGTCTTACTATTTTAGCGAGTTGTCGAAGATGGATATGTCCGGGATTTACTTCATTCCAAGAATTCACAATGGCAATTCGGGGCTTATTTAAATCTTCATAGGAGTATCCACATCCATGGTATAATGCCCTCTCATAAGCTTTCCTTGGATCGCGTTCTATTCGATTTCTTGACATCAAGATGTATAAAAATAATTACCTAATGAAATTTGCCATAGATCCATGATCTCCTAAAACAAATGAACATTTATATAGGCCCTAAACGAAATATAACTGAATTTTACTGAATTTAAAAATTATTTAAAGAGTGGTGAATGGAATGCCATATATAAATCTCGATAAAGGATATAAAATTCATTATTTAGATGAAGGTGAAGGAGTGTTTTATAAGATAAGAATTAAATTTCAAATAACTAATAATGTGAAATAAAGTCATATCATACTAAAACCATTTCAAAATTATCATTATTCTAAAATTTATATTGGAAAAATATGAAAGAGCAAGAAAAAAAACGAAAAAAAATAAGAATATTATAATTCTGGAATAATTTTTTTGATGTAGTCAATGCATTGTATGTAATATCTTCTCTCTTGACTGATATATACCCATTTGCCTAACATATCAGAATATAAATAAAAATGTGTTTTATCAGTCAGTCAAATCAAACACAAACATTAGTGAGGTAACATTTGATTCCATACGAATTTCAATCTTAATATGAGTTCTATCGTCCTTTAAAAACTCATCACTATTCAATATTTCAAACTT
>SHMW01000014.1 GCA_008080735.1 Promethearchaeota archaeon | reverse complement strand
GTTTATATAATTTATGAAATCATAATCAATTTTATGATTACAAATTATTAATTATCAATATTAATATTAATATACTACATTTTTAGAATTCAAAACGGAAAGAGAATAATTCTCTCTTAAAAGCTGATAAATACAGATCATATATTATAAATTGTAAATTGGGATAATAATTACAAATTTAGTGCCTCTTGAAAAATCTCCCTTTATTCGATCTTCGACCCAAATATCTCCATTATAAGTTCTAAGTATCTTCTTTACAAGCGATAGACCAAATCCCATTCCTTTACCTTGTTTTTCTTTTTGGAATCCGGGTAAAAAAAGGATTTTCTTTTTAGAATTGGGAATTCCTATCCCATTATCTATAAATTCTATTCGCACAAATGGTTTGTTATTTTTTAAAATTTCATCCACATAAATTTGAATCTTAACTGTATCAGAATCATTATACTTAATTGCATTATCCAATATATTTTCAAACACATCTAATAATAATTCATTTCCTCTTACTCTAATCTCATCCTTAAATCTTTTCTTGGTTATTTGAAGGTTTCTTGTAGATACTTTCTTTCGGGTTAAATCTATTGCTTGATTAAGGTACTCTATAAGGTCTACCCCGAAAAGAGTGAGTTCTTCCTCTTCTATCTTGGATAGTTTTCGAACATTGCTCACCAATTTTTCTGCTCGAGAAATCTGCTCTCGCATTAAAGAGATTAATTCATTTGCCTTTTCCAACTCAGAAGATTCAAAATACAGTTTACAGAGTTCCAAGGAAGAGTGTAAATTTTGGAGGATATTATTTATATCATGAGCAAATAAATCCTTATAAAAATTTGCTCGTTCATATGCTTCTTTATACTCCTCTTCAGATTTCCTAAGTTTTTTCTCTGTCTTCAACCTGCTTGTTATATCCTGCCCAATTCCATAAAGAAATTGTTTACTTTTAAATTGGAAGGGAACTACATTTAGAATTAGGGTTTTAACCTTATCATCTACAAAATAGCCCGTCTTTAGAGTCCTACGTGAGTAAAAAGGACTGTGTTCTTTTCTTTGTTTGTCCTCATATCCGGGCGGAGAATAATCAAAAACATTTTTTCCTATGATATCATCAATTTTACATTCCAGAAATTCCGCAGCTGCCTTGTTTGCATCAACATAATTTCCATTTTCATCAACAATAAAAATTGGATTTAGAGCTTCTTTAAACAAAGTACGATATTTTTTTTCTGATTCTCTGAGATTCTTTTCAAGCCGTCTTTGCTGAGTTATATCATACATAATACAATGAGTGCGTTTTATAGCACCATCCTCTCGATATGAGATTTTTCCTTCAAACTTAACGGTGGCTATGTCTCCATTTTTTTTCTTGACTCTAAATTCGACATCATGCACCTCACCATCTTCTTTGAATTTTACAAAACACTGCATAAATTCAGGTTTATCTTTTTCTGCTAAATAATTCCCAAACCAACTGCCTATGACCTCTTCTTTCTCAAATCCGAAAAATTCTAACCAAGATTTGTTCACATCCAAAATATTTCCCTTACTGTCAAGTGATTGATATCCGAGAGGAGCCTCTTCATATAAGGATTTGAATTTATCTTTGGTATTTTTTAAAAGTTGTTTATTTCTCTCCTTTTCGGTTATATCTCGTATAAATATACCCACTCTCTCCTCCGAAAAATAGAGATGACGCGCCTCAAAAAATTTTTTTTTATCCTTAATTTTTAGTGAATATTCTACTGTTATCGATTTTTTAGTTTTGAGGGTCTGTGCGATGGAGGTAATGCTAAGCTGTGCAATATCTTCTGGTAAGAAATTCGTGATCTTCTTTTGAATAAAATTTTTAGGAGAAACATAAAATTGGTCATCCTCCCCGCTATAATCAATGATAGTTGTATCAGGAGCAACCAAAAGAAACGCGTCTGGGATCGATTCAAAAATTCTTCTAAATTTTTCTGCTGATTCCTTTAATTCTTTCTCTAATTTTTTTCTTTCGGTTATATCAAACACTGAGATCAATATACTTGGCTTTCCCTCATATTCAATCCTCTTAACGAAAATATTGAGCCAGATTACTTCTTCAGATTTATGAATCGCTCTGATCTGAAAGTTTGATAAAGCATCCTTAGATTTTGTGAGATGTTTAGACATTTGGTCTGCTAACAAATTACGATCTTCGTGGAAGACTAAGCGAAAAAAATTCTTATTTTTTAAATTATCAAACTCTTCTTGCGAATACCCAAACAAATTTTTAAACTGCTCATTGATGTACACTACTCTTTTATCCTGAATTATAAAAGTGCCGATGGAAGATTCTTCCGTAATAGTCTTAAATTTCTTTTCCGAATCCTTCAGTTTAGCTTTAACTTTCTTGATTTTAGTCCATTTGTTAAATAAATCAGAGATTTCTATAGCAAGCCCTTCTGAATAGCTAAGATCCTTATCCTTATCATCTGTTCTAAGATAAGAGTTCAGTAAGAGAGTGATTTTTTCGCCATTTACTTTCTTTAAATGGGCAACAAAATTGCTCACTTTCTCATGTTCTTGTAATTGTTGTATATAGTCATTTCTTTCCTCAACATTTTGCCATAATTTTTGAGATTTAGTACCTCTCAATTCTTTTGAAGGTTTAAAGCCAAAAATCTGTCTTAATGCATTATTATAATCGAGAATAGTGCCATCTAAACGTGTTTTGTAAAATCCTGCCCTTACTCGTTTTGCCAGAGTTTTATAATCAATATTTGGACTCATAATCATCCCCATTTTCACTTTTTACCTAAATATAACTTGCAAAATTATGAAAATTAATCCTTCTGTGTGTGAATATTGTTATATTTGTGACATAGATATTTAAAATTTCTGGATTTAAATATGCATTAATTAGGGGAGAATATTTTTTATCTCAATAAAATAAAGAAATAAGAATATCCATTGTTAATTTGAAAAATTCGTAAAAAAACGTGAAGATTTTATAATAAACTATAAAGAATTATTCTTCATCAATATCTAAAGGACCAAAATTGTAATATTTCCTGACGGGTGATTTTACATTCCATCTACAATTGAGACCCTTTGGAAATTGCAGAAGATCTCCTTTTTCGAATTCAACTTTCTCTCCATCTTCAGTAGTAACTTCCACCTCACCATCTAGAATAAAGCATGTTTCTGTATCAGAGTAAGACCAATCGAATTCGCTTTTTTCCTTTTCCCAGGTTCCCCATGATTCAACATTGAGTTTCTCAATTAATTCTTCAGAGGGTTTCTTCTTTTTTATTTTTGCCATATCCAGATTAGACCTCTACTTATTTTTTGCTCATATCTTTAATTATGTATAAATAGAATAGGAATCGAAATTTTTTATAGTTTGGTTCATAACGATTTTAACCATCAGTGAAAGCGTACCGAGAGCCTTTAAATAATCCCCGAAAAATGAGAGTATTAAAATTAGGGGGATTAGGCGATATTCATTTTTCCGATGAAGGAATGCAAACGAAAGGAAAATTATATTAACTTAAATTTTGATTAAAGTATTATACTCATAATTTGAATAATTATTAAACACTAATAACAAACCGATCACTTATAAAATAAATTGATATTCTCTTGATTAGAACATAAAAATCATCAAATCGCTAAATTAATAAAACAATATTTTAATTATTTAAACATACCCTTTGAATGAAATGATTAAAGGAAGATCACAAATTAATTAGATATCATTTTTATAAGTAAACTTTAAATAACTATAAATACGTGAAGAAAATGGGCAAAAAGTTTATTCTAAAGCTTCTGACCGCGGGAGAGGGCGGAGTTGGAAAGACAACGCTTCTTCACCGCTATGTGGAAGGAAAATTCTCCCAGTCGACCAAAATGACCATCGGTGTGGAGTTTTTCTTAAAAGAAGTCGAGGTTGATGGGCAACAGTGTACTCTTCAACTCTGGGATTTTGGAGGGCAAGAACGGTTTCGCTTTTTGTTAGAAAGCTATGTGTTAGGAGCTAAAGGAGCCCTTTTGATGTTTGATTTAACTCGGATTCAAACACTTGAAAATTTAGAGCAATGGGTAAATATTGTTAGAAAAGGGGACCCTAACCTGCCAATTCTATTTGTTGGTACAAAGTTAGATTTGGAGGATGAAATTATGGTCCAAGATGATTATGCCAAAAGCTTTTTAGAGGAATTAAATCTTTTCGATTATATCAAAATTTCCAGCAAAACAGGACATAATGTCCAAGAGTCGTTTGAATTATTGACCAAAAGGATATTAGAGCGCCAGCAACCCTAAGATTCAAAATTTTCTTCTTATCTTTATAAAAATATTAATTTAGTTGAAAAATTTCTATATGAAAAGGTATAATGGATAAGAGAGAACGGGATAATAATGTTGTCGTGGTGGATTCTAATTTTATTTTGCTTCCCATTCAATTTCGCATTGATTACATTGAGGATATAGTTTATCTATTGGAAGGGGCAACTCATTTTATTATTTATCAGCAAGTATATGATGAACTTAAAGCTAAACAAAAGCGGTTAGCGAAAAAAGGAAAAAATAACAAATTTCGAGCTCAATTTGAGGCGGGAAAACGCTATTTAGAAATGAAGAGACAAGAGTACCATATTTCTTTTATTGATGAAGTGAAAGAAAAAGATGAAACAACGGACGAATTTCTTCTTAGAAAGGTGCTAAGTTTGAAAGATATATATCATCATATATTTTTAGCGACAAATGATTATGAATTAAGAAAAAAAGCTAAACAATCACAAATTTCTGCAATTTATTTAAAACAAAAACAATTTATTTCTATAACAAGAGTGTAAAACTGTAAGAAAAATAAAAAAAAAATTAAAAAAATAATTATTTAAATCATAGGCTAGTTTAATCATATATACTAAAACGTTCATTTCGTAATGTTTTAATGTGAATTTTATAATTAGGAAATAAGGTCTTTTGTTTAAATAACACTAAATCAAATTATTCTATCGAGGAAAATGTCTGGGAAACCCATTGTGTTAAAAGTATTGACGGCAGGAGAAGGCGGGGTGGGCAAAACAACGCTACTCCATCGCTATGTCGAAGGCAAATTTGAAGCAAATACCAAGATGACAATTGGAGTAGAATTCTTTCTTAAAGAAGTTAATATTGAAGGAAAAAACATAATGCTCCAACTATGGGATTTTGGAGGACAAGAGCGATTTCGTTTTTTATTGAAATCCTATACTTCTGGGGCGAAAGGTGCCCTGTTAATGTTCGATTTGACTCGTCCGTTAACTCTTGATAGAATTGGACAATGGATTGAAATTTGTCGATCAGATAATGATCAACTCCCTATTTTATTTATAGGCACAAAAAATGATTTAAAAGACGAGATATCGGTTAATGAGGAGTATGTGGAAGAATTGATGGAACATTATGATTTAATCGACTACTTGAAAATATCGTCTAAGACGGGAGAAAATGTAAAGAAATCCTTTGAAATTCTTACGATTAACATCCTTGAAGAGTTAGGGAAACTTTAAAAATAGTCGTGGGAATAGATATGAATTTTACATATTTCTCAGACCAAAGTTTTTAGCTTATTATAATAAAAATTATTAAGAACGTAGAATATTATTTCCTAAACCTTATTGGAAACGTTTGAGTGATATTTTTATGAAAAGAGTAAGTGAACAAGATTTTGAATATCGCGATGGTGATTCTGGGGTGAAATACCTTATGCGAGGACCCAGCATCGATTGGGGGGTTATTAAAATTATGCCCGGTGATAAAATGGCTGATAAAGCCCACGGTCATAATATTATTGATGAAACATTTTATTTTATGGAAGGAGACGGAATTATGCTAGTGGATAAAAAGGAATATAAGGCCCCCGAAGGGAGTGTATTTCTTATTGAACCAAAAGAAATGCATAACATTCGAAACGATTCATCAGAGCCAATAAAGGTGATTTTTATTAAAGGAGATTATAAACCTGATGATAAAATCTAAGTATATTCATTATAAAATTATAATTAAATTTCAATTAATTAATCAAAGGAAAAAAGTATGAGTAGAGATTCTGATGAGGGTGTGGGACGGGTAAAGGCGCCAAATCGACGTGCTGGCGAGATGTTTGCGCGTGTGATTGATATCTACGGAAATGATCGAATGCGTGTGTTTTGTGAGGATGGTAAACATAGAATTGGACGTATTCGGGGAAAAATCAAAAAGCGGGTATGGATACGTAAGGGAGATTTGGTGGTCGTAAATCCATGGGATTGGGAAACCGAAACGAAAGACCAGCTCGGGAAATGTGAAATTACTTGGCGTTATAAAAAAAATGAAGTGTCTTGGTTACAAAGGCACGGCAAAATTCCTGAAATCCTTGATATTAACAACATCCCCGTATAAAAGGGTTCTACAGCTTTTTAAAACCTCCATATTTTACACCTCTCCCCTAGATTTTTAGGGTATTTCGACGGATTCTAATTTCACTTATAGGCATCAAAAATTTTTTAACCATCGTAACACTTAGTTTTATATAACTTATTTTTCTAATAATTTATTGAACCATCAAATTAAGAACAATTCAAATTAGGTAGAGAGAAAAGATGACCGAGCAGGAAGAGAAATTTACGGATCCGGAAGTAGAAGATATTGATGCTGACGAGGCTGTAAGCAGTGCTCAGGTGGAAGGGCAAGAAGATCTGACCACTTTATTTGCCGTGCGCACCACCATCAATCAGGAAAGTAACATACTAAAACAGATCTTTTATCGCTTTAGAATTTTAGATGTCATTCCCGATATTAAAGCTATGTTGGTCTCTCCTTTACTTCCGGGGTATATCTTTTTTGAAGCTCCTCAAAAGCGAGATGTGCAAATCGCAGTACAAGGGATCCCGCATATTAAGGGCAGAATTGTCCAAAATATCGTATTAGAGGAGATAAAGCATGTACTCTTACCACGCTCCGTGACCGAATTTCTGGAAGTCGGAGATACAGTCGAAATTATTAGCGGCGTATTTGAAGGTGCACGGGCAAAGGTAATGAGAATGCCCCATGATACTTCTAGCAATGAGGAAGTAGTTGTTCGTTTATTACAAGAAGAGACCCCAATTACCATCAAAATCCATGGAGACTACTTGAAACTTGTAGAAAAAAAGAAAGAAGAAGAGGAAGAAGCCGAACCCGTACCACAGGTCAGAGTTGCCGCACCTCAAGAAGAGTCTATCTCGGAGCTGGAGAAGGCATTAAGCTTTGATGAGGAGGAATATGAATATGAGGAGGAGGTTCGTTATGAAGAGGGTGAGGAGTACGAAGAGCTCGAAGAGGATGATGAATATGAGGAATTTGAAGAAGAGGAAGATGAATGGGCGAAATTTGACGGTTTTTAAATAAGATCAAATCCCAGTCTATTTCTTTTTCTCTCTTGATATTTTCATTTTTGTTCATTATGTTTTATAAAACATATAATTCTCTAGCATTCTCTAAAAGAGAAGAATAGACTGAGCCTATAGAATTTAATGTGAGTAAATCTTTTTATAGATAGATTTATTTGTTGTTTATATAGGGTTGTCTCTTTAACGCAACATTAAACATCATCTATCCGTCACAATGATAAAAAACGTCTTTATACAGAAAGGAAATACAGGAGAACTAATCTTTTATAAAACTTATGAAGATATTTTCGATGTGAAATTAACCAGTAGTTTTTTAAGTGCTATATTTTCATTCGTTAAGCAAACACTAAAAACAGAAAAACTTAGTGAGATTGAAGTCGGTCCCTTTCGTTTTATTTTTGAAATTGAACGGATTGGACGGGATGAATTATTATTTGCATTATTCGCCGATAGAACAGATAATCTCGTAGAACTGAGAAATCAATTACGAGAAGTCAAGGCCCAATTTCTCCAAAAATTTGATCAAGATGACCTCACTCACAAATTTGATGGAGAGATTTCTAAGTTTAACGATTTTGAACAAAACATCGAAAATATATTCGAAAATAATAAACCATTAGTATCTGATGATGTGAAAAATGATATAATTGAAGTATTCAATGAACTACAAACTTTTTCTGTGTATGTGGTCTCATCAGCACTATTAACTCAAACTGGGCGAGTAATCGTGTCATATTTAGACCCCCATGTGTTATCAGAGATTATTAGATTGCTTGAAGGAAGGTTTATAACTGGCAATTATAAGATCAACGAATTGATTTCTCTAGAGGATTTTGGTATTTTATCATTAAAAGGCATTAATGAACATTTTATATCAGTTGTGTTGTTTAAGGAAAATTGTCCCTTTGAAACCAGCTTAATTACCACTAAGAAATTCAGTAATCGGCTTAGAAATCTAATCACATAAGTATTTGATCACATTAATTGGGTTGACCAAAGTATAAACCTTACAATCCAATTTCAATAATTTGTATTACATTTTTCAATACTCTCATTTCGATTTAAACAAAATTAAAAAATGTTTCTTAATTCCCTATTATAATACATAATTAAAAATATTAGATGAGAAAAAATATGGCTAAAAAATTTCAAACACAAGCGATCAATGACGATATTTTAGAAGCGATGAGCCTCAAGAACCGATACAAGTTCTTGAATAACAATCTGATGAGCATCTTAACTCCCGAGCAATTTAGCTGGCTCAGGGAAGTTGAGCGATTCTGTGAACGATACGAAAAGAAAGTCACACACGGTCCAGAAGAAGATGTCTATGATTGGATACCCGATTTTGGAAAGAAGGGTTACATTACTCGTGCTCATGCGTTCACCGAAATCGACCAAAACTATGAGCAACACGGTGCAGTCGCCGACATGTTAAGATATCTCGCAATCGATAACTTTGATCCACAATTCGCAATGGGAAGCGGAGCTACAGTATTGGCTATTAACCCCATTTACATGCATCACGAAAACATTCCAGAACGACTAGAAGCATTAGAAGATCTTGTAACTGGACAAGCTGCGGGTTGCATATTAATTACAGAACCTGAGAGAGGGTCAGATGCTGTACATCAATTAACCACGTGTGAAGAACAAGGCGATGGAAGCTTTATCTTAAATGGAGAAAAGATCTATAACACAAACGCTCCGAAAAGTAAATGGGCAGTCGCATACGCCACTGCTGAGAAGAATAACGGGAATAAAATGGCTCAGTTCTTAATCAATACTGATTGGGAAGGATGGAATTGTGATAGAGTCTTTATTCCGTGGGTTCCTAAATTATATCTCGGACGAGAACATTTAGATAATCTCCGTGTACCAAAAGAATATATTCTTGGCGGTATAGGAAAAGGGCGAGAACATCTTTTTGAGGGATTAGTTCCTGAACGGATAGGTATAGCCTATGGTGCTATAGCTCAATGTTGGGGTGCTTTAGAATTTGCTGCGATTTATGCCAACCTAAGAGAACAGTTTAATCAAGCAATTCTTAAGTTCCAAGGCGTAGGTTTCTTGTTAACCGATTTGTGGGCACGAACAACTAACGTCACGCTTGGATTATTGAAATTCGCTGAAGCTTTTGACGAGAAGGTCGAAAAGTTCGGCGGAGAAGATAAGATTCCCAAGAATATTAGTCAAGCGATGGTCGCATCCGCGTCTCAATTTAAATACCATGCGACAATGCTTTCCAAGGATGTGTGCTATGAATGTGCCAACTTAATGGGTGGTGCCGGATTAAGTGATAACACTTTAACCCATGATTACGTGAATATTTCACGGATCCAAGAAATTGTTGGTGGTAGTCGACAAATCCAGCAATACATCATGAGCATGGCATTACGAACCTTGTTTAAAATGTCTGTTTAATTGGATTGATCCTTTCAGACACTTAAGCCACTTTCTTTTTTTCTTTTTCCTATTTTTCTACATTTAATATACTCGAGTATAAATGTTTTTATATTTCTTCGACAAAGCATATAATTAGAATTAGTAGTAGTTAATACTGCTAAAATTGATTAGAATAAATAAGAAAAGTATGTGAAAAGAAAGATGGGTCAAAAATTTCAGACTCAGGCAATAAACGATGATATTTTGGAAGGATTAAGCTTGAAAAATCGCTACAACTTCTTAAATAATAATTTGATGAGTATCTTAACGCCAGAAGAGTTTGGATTTCTCAGAGACGTGCAAAGGTTTTGCATGAGATATGAAAAAAAGAATGAAATCACACATGGACCAGAAGAGGATATTTATGAATGGATTCCCGATTTCGGGAAGAAAGGTTATATTTCCAGGGCACATCCGTTTAAAGAGTGTGATCTTAATTATGAAGAGTTTGGGTTAACCGTTGAATTGATGCGGAATTTGGCGATGGATATGTTCGATCCGCAATTTGCGATGGCAGGCGGAGCAACTGTTCTTGCAATTAATCCCCTCCATTGGCATCATGATGATGTTCCCATCAGGTTAGAAGCATTAAAGGATTTAGTCATTGGGAATGCTCCTGGATGTATATGCATTACAGAGCCAGAAAGAGGCTCGGATGCCGTCCACCAACTCACAACATGCGATGAGCAAGAGGATGGAAGTTATATTATAAATGGTGATAAAATCTATAATACTAACGCACCCCGTTCCAAATGGGCGGTTATTTATGCTACAGCGGAAAAGAACAATGGTAATAAAATGGCACAATTCCTTGTTGATACGGATTGGGAGGGATGGCATTGCGACAGAGTCTTCATTCCGTGGGTACCAAAAGTGTATCTTGGTAAAGAACATTTTGAAAACTTACACATACCTCCAGAATATATTTTAGGAGGGGTGGGAAAAGGTCGAGAACATTTATTCGAAGGACTTGTCCCCGAGCGTATAGGAATCGCCATTATGGCCATATGTGAATGTTGGGGTTCCGTGGCACACGCTGCAATCTATGCCAACATGAGGAAACAATTCGATCAAGAGATCCTCAAATTTCAAGGGGTCGGATTCCTTCTCTCGAGCTATTGGGCGAGGACGACAAACTTAACTCTTGCGTTACTGAAGTTCTGTGAAGCGTTTGATGAGAAAGTCGAAAAATTCGGAGGGGAAGATAAAATTCCAAAAAATATTAGTCAAGCAATGGTTTCTGCAGCGTCTCAACTGAAATTTGATTGTACATCACTTTGTAAGGACGTCTGCTATGAAACGGCCAACTTAATGGGGGGTGCGGGACTCTGCGATAACACCTTGATGCAAGACTATATAGGAATTTCTCGAATCCAAGAAATAGTTGGCGGTTCACGTCAAATACAGCAATATATCATGTCTTTGGCCTTACGGACGCTCTTTAAGATGTCTGTATAATCTATTAATCCCTAAATATAATTCTTCTTTTTTATTATCTTTCCTTCTTTATTTGGAAATTTCTTCAATTTGTTAAATTACTCTATACCAAACTAAAGGAAAATAGTACAATATGTTTTTTTAACATCTGTTTTGAAAGAATTGCTAAGTTATGAAAACAAATTCATATTATTCTTCCACATCCAAAAATTTCAGCAATAGTTTTAGATATAATAGTCATAATTTATAATATTCAAAATATAATGTAACAATTATATTGAAATCTTAACTTTGAGGAAGAAAAAAATGACAAAAGAATACATGACACAAGCTATAAATGATGAGATTCTAGAAAAACTCAGTTTGAAGAATCGATATTCGTTTTTAAACACCAATTTGATGTCAATACTTACACCGGATGAATTCAATTTTCTTAAAGAAGTAGAGCGATTTTGCCAGAGATATGAAAAAAAGAACAATATTACACACGGACCAGAGGAGGATTTATATGAGTGGGTTGAAGACTTCGGACAAGAAGGTTATATTACGCGCGCACATAATTTTGATATGGTAGATGTCAATTATGAATATTGGGGATTAACCGCAGAATTTATTAAAACCCTCGCGATAGATATGTTTTCTCCCCAGTTCTTAATGGGGAGTGGCGCAACAGTATTAGCGGTGAATCCTGTATACTGGCATCATGATGATGTGCCCGTTAGATTAGAAGCCTTAAAAGCGATGGTAACAGGAAAGACACCTGGAGCAATTTTAATAACAGAGCCCGACAGAGGGTCCGATGCAGTTCATCAATTAACCACATGCGATGAACAAGACGATGGAAGCTTTATCTTAAACGGAACCAAGATTTACAATACCAATGCTCCAAAAGCGGGGTATGTAGTATGTTATGCAACCACAGAAGCCAATAATCCCAATCAGATGGCCCAGTTTTTAATCGATACAAGCTGGGATGGCTTTAACGTTGAAAGAGTGAATATCCCTTGGGTACCGAAGTTATGGCTTGGAAAAGAGGAATTAAATAATTTACATGTGCCGAGGGAATATGTGTTAGGCGCTCCAGGGAAAGGTCGGGAATATCTTTTCGAAGGATTGGTTCCCGAGAGAATTTCAATTGCAATTATGAGTCTAGCACAGTGTTGGGGCTCTGTGGCGCACGCTGCTATCTATGCTAACTTGAGAGAGCAATTTAATCAAGAGATTCTTAAGTTTCAAGGGGTAGGCTTTTTACTGAGCGACTTATGGGCACAGACCACGAATCTAAGTCTGGCAATGCTTAAATTCTGTCAAGCATATGATGAGAAAGTTGAAAAATTCGGAGGAGATATGGAGATTCCAGGAAATATCCAACAGGCAATGGTTGCATCAGCATCCCAACTGAAATATCAAGCAGCAAAGCTGTCTAAGGATGTTTGTTATGAAGCAGGGAATTTGATGGGCGGAGCGGGACTCTGCGATAACACCTTGATGCATGATTATATAAACATCTCTAGGATTCAGGAGATTGTGGGAGGTAGTAGACAGATTCAACAATATATCATGAGTAGAGCCCTTAGAACGCTATATAAGATGTCAGGGATATAAGATCAAATAACAATTTCCTTTTTTCTTTTTTTAAATCGGTATATTTATCCAATCAATTTGATGATAATAGATTAGATATAATAAAGAAGGCAAAAAAGAAGATTAAGAAAAAATAGGGAATAAATCGTTGAATTCTAATAGGAAGTTATGATTAAATACACTTTGATGAGGTTATTCATCTTCTGACATTATTTTTTCAATCTGCTCTTCAATTTCCTCAATTTTGTTATCAATCTTCTCGATTTTTGTATAAATATCACAAGAAGAACAGCCGTTTTCGTCTTTGCATTGAGGAAGAGTATCACAGTTTTCTTCTAGTTCATCTCGCTGCTCCATGAGGTCTTCTACTTGTTTTTCAAGCTTTTCGATACTCACTAAATTCACCATTAAATTTAGAAAATACAAATTATGCATGATTTAATTCTTTTTTGCAATCTTCCTTTTAACTGGAATGGTTCTCCTTTATCAAGAAATTAAAGTCTTGTATAACCTAAGAGCTAAAAGAGACCAATATAATCCAAAAAGAAAATCAGAGAGGATGCAATGGATGCAATGGAGCTCGTTATTCTTGCTACGTGGATTGGAGCTTAAGAGCAAAATCCTGCTCTTTTATGCAAGCGGATCATGGTGTAGATCTTCATAAATTCAATCTGTATGAAGCATGGAATCATGATGTTTTTACAGATTTTAGAAAGAAAATAACTCACCCTCGATATACTGGGTGTAAAGAATTTAATTTTAAATATTTGTTAATTTTGAATTCTGTCATTAAATTCCACATTTATAATTTTCATATTCCAATTATATACTTAAAATAGAAAAATACAAAAAAAAGTGTTTAATTTCTTTATCGATATTTGGTGAATCTCAGTTTTAATTTTTAATAAAATTAAGTAGAAAAATTCCTAAGCTTTTAAATCGTTAATTTTCTTCTCGATTTGAGCATTAAGTTGCTTAATTTCTTTATCTAACTCGTCAATTTTCGTCCGAATCTCTTCAAATCGATTTTCTTGATTTGTAAGCTTTTTAACATATTTTTCTCTTAAGGATGCTTCTTGTGTGGTGCTTCCCAGAACGGCTATATTTTCTCGCAGGCGTTCTTGCTCAGAGGTTAGAGTATTTCGCTCCGTTTCTAACTTAGCTTTTTCTTGGTTTAATTGGTTTACCCTTCCTATGAGATCCGCGATATCAGTTAATTGAGTTTCCAGCTTCTTATCAATGAATTCTTTTCGAATATAGAAGGATACTTTTTTAAGGATATCATCTTTATTCCAGTTCCAGATGTAATAGCTGGAATAATTTTCTCTCTGCTCGACAATCGTGAAATTAATCGCATCTTTAGGCTTTAAGGTAAGCTTGAATCGCCAATAATTCGCAGTTTCCTCGGGCTCTATTGGCTTTTCAATAATATCATAACCAGATTTCTTCGGATGATCGATATATAGTTCTTTTGTCTCATCGGTTTTATTCTTAATCTTATAGATGCTAGTCAAGTTTGTGTAATAATATTCATAACAATAGGCACCTCCGAAAGAAATTTTGTGAATATTTTTATTCTCTGTTTTTTGTTCCGTATCGATAAGCACCGCTTGCTCAATCGCGTAATTCAAGAGGCGCGTATCATCCTTATTCATAAACGGAATAATGGCCTCTCCCGCGAGATTATTATCATAAACAATGGTTACTGGTCCTCGTTCTAATTTTAAGTTGGTATTATTGGTAATCTCAAGGCAAGCGTTAGGGTTTTTGACGTGTTCTTGTTTATTGTATAATAAAATTCGTTTCGCTTTAATTTCCTCAGTAAGAATGGGAACTAATGCACTTTTTTTCCGTTTGATAGAAACGGGATTCGAAATATTATATTCGAATAATTCTCCTAAATCCTTGGTGGTCGCCCTCGTAGAGGACTTAACCTTATCCATAAGGGCTGAATCATCCATTTGGGCCGTAGGCTCGGGTGCCATCGCTCTCATAGCCCCACCCCCAAAGGCAGCTTTTCTGGCTTTTGCAGGTGGGGGTGCAGCTTCCTCCATTTCTTCCGCCATCTTATATTCCCTAAAGCGTTCATTAGCAATACCTTCCTCGATATCTGTTGGTTTTGCGCTTAAGACTTTTGGTGGTTCGACTCTCGGGCGATCGATAAATATTGGGCGATAAAAATCATACACAAAAGAAACCGGCATACCCGCTACTAAAGTAAGGTCAATGTCCTCCCAATCTTGGTTTGTAGTATTTTCGACCATACACCATCCAGAAAGCAATGCTACTTCACGCGCATCTTGTTGTTTGCTCATGATAAGCCGATAAGAAGTTTTCCATATTGGAGACTCTCGAATATAACTTGCTACAATCTCTCTTTCCACATTATTATCTCCTCCCGATTCACAATTAATGATAATATTTTTGCTATCCTTCTTTTTGCCAGCGATTATCGTCTCAAGGTAGAACTTAAGGTCGTTTTTTATCTCGTCATTTAGAATGTCGAATGAGGAGATTTCAGTAAAGGGGATTTTTACAATCACATCGTCATCTTTTAGGAGTACCAGCAATTTTTCTATGAGTTTCATCTCGTTTTGTAGTTTTTCATTGAATTCAATACCCATGATTGTGCCTTTCACTTCCTTGACATCATTTCCAAGGATGAGTTTAACTCTGGCACCTTTAATTTGCGTGAGAAGAGAAGTGAGTGAGTCTTTATCTGGAACTTCGATAATAATTGATTTAAGTAATTGTGAGGTTTCCAGAGCCGCATCATACGATATACTGGAAACGAATCCTTTTTCGCTCGTATCTAAGACAAATAATGACTTTAATACATCATTCATCTCATCTATTTTGAATTCAAGTTCAAAAGTCCCGTTGCCTTTGATTTTTCCGGTAAGTATGAAATAACTGACTCCGTGTTTGAAGATGATTACTCTTTGAACTTTTAATTTATTCATAAAAAACATATAGCAAGTCCCACATTTAACTTTATTGACGGAAAGAAATTATAAATTTTCTTCGAGAATTTCCAATATCTCTTCTTCCAGAGTCTTTTTATCTTGTGGACCCTCAACAATTCTTCCCAGATGTGTACCTTCTTTGGTAAAAAAGTAGAATGTAGGTATTGCCTCTAAGGCAAATTTCGGATTGGTAGCTTCCAGAGGAGAATGTTTTTCATGCCAGAGGGGTTCATCTTCTTTATGAAAAGGATTAGTTTTCACGCCGTATAAAATTTCAAAATGAAATATATTATTTTCAATTAAAATTGCGATTTTGAGCATAGCGGGTACTTGCTCGGAACAATCCTTGCACCATTCTGCCCCTATCGCCAAAAGTTGTACTCTTTCATTTTTCTTGGTAATAATATTGGAGATTTTATCTAAAATTTCTTTATTCGGAGAATATTGTTTGTAATTTTCTTTTAGTTTTGGATGTTTCTGGATATAGTCCAAATAGTCTTCTAGATTCATTGTGGAAGACTCGATATCGTTCCAACTAAGAGCCACCTTTTTCACACCTTCTTAAATCTAATAGAATTATAATTCTAACAATCATAGGTATTATCCATTAATATGTTTCATTTTTCTAAAATATAAATTATAAAATGGTAGATAAAAAAATATAGGAAAAGCAGAATCATAAACTTGATTTTACCTAATGGTTATTATTATTTAATCTCCTTAAAAGAAATAGAGATCCCATTTTATCCAGCGGCTCATTATTGTTCCCACATTTTGGACTCATTAGACAGGCTGGACAGCCATCCGAAGCCTTGCAGCTACAAGAATCAATTAATTTATAAGTAAGATCTAACAATTCATTAAAATGGAAATAAAGAAGTTCTGAAATACCTATCCCGCCCCGATATGCATCATATATGTATATTACAGGCATTTGTTTGACTGAATCGAAATCAATCGAAACGCCCCCAAGATCCCAACGCGAGATTTGGGCAAGCGCTGGCGCCATTGCTATCATCGCATGTTCGATCGCATGGATGGAGCCCCCCAAATCAAAACCCTCAGTTTCCAATTTCTTTTGAATTTCAAAAGGGATATAAAACCAAAAAGCTTGCGTCTCATATTCGATGATAGGAATATTTTCAAGTGGATGACGAGATCTAATTTCTTGAGATAATGTATCAATAACTTTATAGGAATAATATTCATGTTCTACGCGAACATCTCCAAAATGCACTTCAATATCCCCTCTTGGACCCATTTTATTTTGGAAGGTCTCTTCAAGAACCATTATATCGGTATGCTTTAGTGATTGGGTGTAGTAATCCACTTTCTGTTTAGATATGTATACTTTTCGCTCCTCTAAATCAAGCTCTTCTACAACAAATGTTTCAGCCTCATATAAATAAACCGCTCCAGGATGTAAATCCCGAAACACATAGCTCTCATCCTCACTGGTGAGCAAATATTCTTTTAATGGGGTTTTTAAAATCACTTTATAGCTTCTATTGGAGAGATCGGTTAAGCTGTACTTCTGATTAGGATAGAAGGTCCCTTTCCAGTAGAATTTCCCTCCGCGTTTCATCATTAAATCCTCTTCCAGAAGTTCCTTTAAACAATCAGTATATAATTCCTTCTCAGTAATTCCAAACTTGCTATATTCATCCATTTCTAAAGGTCGTTCTTTTGCTGCGCATGAAAGATGATTTTTTAGAATATATTTGTTTTTAAGAGAGATGAGTATCTCTTCTTGGATGGGACCGAAAAGAATATCTGGATTATGAATGTAAAAAAGATCCAACGGATTTTCCATAGGAATAAAAGTTGAGAGGGATAATTCCTCACCCCGCCCAGATCTTCCGATCTGCTGCCAAAAACTGGATAAGGTTCCTGGAAAGCCGGAACATATCGTGGCTTCAAGAGTTCCGATATCGATTCCTAATTCTAAGGCATTTGTCGAGCTAATACCTAATATATTTTTATTTTTAAAATTCCGTTCTATTAACCTTCTTTTTTGTTTACTGATCCCCGCTCGATAACTATGAATTTGTTCTCGAATGGTAGGGAGCGCCTCTCTAGTCCATATTGCCTGGAGTTCAGCCATTTTTCGGGATAATGTGAAGGTGAGTGTCTGAATATTGTGCTTTAAATGAGTAATAAATAAGTTTTTAGTTTCTTGATGGGCTGAGCGGTATTTTTCGGAATATTCATCGTAAGGTAAATCCCATAAAATGACTTTTTTCGCTCCTGAGGGAGAATCATCCTCATCAATAACGGTGAACTTCTCTCCCACTAGCTTTTCCGCGAATTGTTGAGGGTTATTAATTGTGGCGCTCGATAATATCCACGTGGGCTTAACTCCATAATTTTCTAATATACGTTTCAATCTCCGCATAAGAAGGGCAAAATTTGAGCCAAATATCCCGCGGTATATATGTATCTCATCCAAGATAATATATTTGAGATTTTGACAAATTCTTCCCCATTTACGTTTAAACCATGGTAAATAGAAATGAAGTCCGTATGGATTGGTAATTATAATATTCGCATTTGCTAATACTTTTCGCTTCTCATTTGATTCGATATCTCCATCGTACAACCCTACTCGTGATTCTTTAATTTTCGTTTGAGAGAGTAAATTTTGAAGGGTATGGTATTGATCTCGAGATAGGGCTTTCGTGGGAAAAACATAAATGGCGGTAGTTTTGGGGTTTTCTATTATTGATTGGAGAACTGATAAATTATAGCATAACGATTTTCCAGAGGCAGTCGAGGTGGAGATTACAGTATTTTTTCCTTCCCGTATAGCATTAATCGCTTTCGCTTGATGAGCCCAGATGTCTATATTATTATGAACTAACCATTTTTGGAGTCTTGATTTTAATGGTTTATCAAGATTTCCGAATTTTGGTTCTTTTTTGGGGATATGCTGTACATAGGCGATCTGCTCGTCGTAATAATTTTCAGACTTTATAGTTTTAACAAATTCGTCGAAGTCAACCATTTATCTCTTCAAGTTATATAATTAATAATTCCAATTAAAAATATCAAGGAGCGCCGATTTTTTTATTTGTTTTTGTTTTTGTTTTTGTTTTTCAATTCTTATTGAAATAGACAAATTATTTATATGAAAAAGAATCGATAGATTATTATGTCAGAATCTGAATGGACGAGAGTCAATTTCAAGCAATTTGTAAGTCAATTTGGAATTAAAATTATTACTGATAATGCTCCTAAAATTCTATTTTCTAAAGAAGATAAAGAACCCGAATCTTATAACTCATTAATTGGATTCTTTTTTATCATTGGGGGGCTATTAATCTATATTGCGATATCTGTATTGATCTCCTCCATATTTTTTAGTATTCCACTTTTTATTGCTGTAATCATTATAAGCTCGCTCTTTGCTATCGCATTATTATTTAATTATTGGCGATCTAACGTGCACATAAAACCAATTGAGTGTTGGATTGAGATCTTTAGAGGAAATACTGAGGCCAATCAATCTTATTATTGTTTTATATTTTATCCCGTGTTTTCTGGTAAAGTACATCCAGAGGAAGCAAAAAATCTAATCCTTAAGCTTTATGAGGACGAAGTATTGGGAAGTACAATAGATATTACCCAGATTGAACTCTATCTTAAATTCGAGGATAAGAATCCTAAAAAGTTTGAAAAGGAAGGATTTTTCTTTCAATATGGAGAGGGAACATTATTCCGAACAAAAGATCTTAAAGATAGTCCCTGGCAATTTTTTCCCTATGAAAAAGTGCTTAATGAAAATTATATTTCTACTGCCAATTGGTATCACCAATACGAATGGAGATATGATTTGGCTTTAGATTTTGACAAATTAAATTTATATGCGCCGTGGATTATTCAAAAATGGGATGCGAATTCCATTAAAGCGCTCACACCCGAATATAAAAAGCGTCTCAACTGGAAGAAGAGGGCAATAAATTCATTCCCTAAATTAAAACCTTGGAATAAACCTATTTCAAATCAAAGCTATCAAGATCCAAAGCTCTATAGGGATTTAAAGATTGTGGATGAGGCAATTAAAAGTATTCTGGGAGAAGAAATTAACTTAGAAGAGTATAAAGATTTGAAAGAATATTTACTCGAATTTAAGGTGTATTTTCAAGATTTAAATTCTTAAACATCTTTTTATTTCTCTTATATACTTTCAAAAATTCCTTATATAATTTAGTATAAATAGGTTTAGTCTCAGATCGAGGAGTAAATCGTTTTTCAATCTCGATTAGATGAGTTGCCTCATTAAAATCCTTGAATTCTCCTAATCCCACTAGGGCAATTACGGCAGAACCTCGCGTACTTCCCAAATTTGGTTCCTTCATTTGTTTTATTTCTCTGTCCAATACATCAGCTAAGATTTGACACCAAATATCCGATAAAGCACCACCCCCAATAATATTTATCGTTTTCGATTGTCCCACCAACTTTTCGATATATTCTAAAGCCCATTTGATATTATAAGCGACTCCTTCATAAATAGCCCGAAGTAAATGCGATCGAGTATGTTCAAGACTAAGATTATAAAATCCTCCTCTCACATCGGGGTCATTCAATGGACTTCTTTCTCCAAAAAGCCAAGGAGTAAAAATTAGATTTTTAGATCCTGGTCTCGCTTTCTCTACTATTTCATCTAAATAATCATATAATTCTTGCTTGTTATCCCCAAATTGAGCGATCTCGCCTGTGAAGATCTGGTCTCGCGCCCAATCTAAGCATGCCGCTCCAGTTTCTTGTTTTGAGAGACACAAATAATCATCCTTAGCCGAGCAGATGGATCCAGTATAATGCACAAGATCTTTTTTTCGCTCGGACGTATGTGCTGCCACCCAATCGGCTGTACCTAAACAAATATGGATCTCATCTTCTTTAATCGCTCCTGACCCAATCGCAGCGGATGTAATGTCTCCCGAACCTACAAATACGGGTATGCCAGAATTGAGTCCCAAAGAAGTAGCAGCCTCCTCAGTTAATTTCCCCGCAATTTCTGTTGATTTTTTTATTTTTGGAAGCTTATTCCTATCGATCTTTAATTTGTTTAAGAGCTTATCTGACCAATCCAACACATCCAGATTGGTATCCATTAACCAAGAAGTATTTCCCAAATCTCGAGAAGTGACCGCATTATTGGTGCATTTATATAGCACGAAATCTTTTACGCTAAGAAATTTATATGTGGCTTGATAAATTTCTGGTCTCTTCTCTTTAATCCATAATATATGCGATATTGGGTCTTTTCCATTTACTCCTGGAGCTCCGCCCGTTATTTTTATGAATCGTAACAATTTAAGAATACCAAACCCAGAAATTCTTATCAGTCCCTTTCTAAACTTTTTGGTAATATTGGCCGCTCGTGTATCTAGCCAATTTATACATCGCATCAAATCTTCGCCGTTTTTATTGATGGGAACGGTACAATTCATTTGACAATCGCAAATAATTGCTTTTACCTGTTCAGGATCTATATTCGAATCAGTTAGCAGAGATCTTGTAGTCTGAATCATCGATTTCCAATAATCTTCTGCCTCTTGTTCCGCCCAACCTTTTTGAGGGTAATAAATGGGATAATCTTCCTTATATTGAGAAATCAGATTAAGGTTAAAATCAAACAGAGCAGCCTTATTTCCCGTTGTTCCAAGATCATATGTAATAATATATTTATTACTCAAAAATATCCCCTAAAGTGTATTAAATAAATATTCAGCATTCATATTATTTAAAGATATAAGATGGAAAATTTTTTTCAGCTTATCATAAAAATGTCAATTTCGAATAAAGTTTATATTACTAGCCCATCTCATAGTTATTAATCAATAGTTATTTGTAAAGGTGAGATATTAATGCAAACAATGACTCAAAAGTTATCTTCGCTTAAGATTACAATAGATAAAATTCATTATAATACAAATTCTAAAACTTTGACCATCGAAATCTTGAATTTTTCATATGTTGGACTTTATAAAAAATCTACTAAACTCAAAACCATTTTGAACGATATTGCTGAATGCTTAAAAGATACGGGATTAAATAGGGAAAAAATCAGTGTAGTAGCATTTGGTAATAAAAGTATTTCTGAAAATAAAAAGATAAAGGAATTAATGGAATTTAAAAAAGAAATTATCCCAGAGGTCCCGATTATACCTAAGACAGAAAAACCACAAGCACCCCCCTCGAAAAAGAAGATCCGATCTGATACTAAAAAGGATTCTGCCATTTTTTACGACGCCGAAGAGCTAAAAGAAGAAGTTAAAATCAGAAATAGAGAGGAAGCTTTGCCAAGTGCCCCTGGTGCTCCACCAAAAGGGGACAGTCTTGCAGGAGGATCTGGAAGCCTTTCTCAGGATCTAGCAAAAACTTTACGCAGAGATGAGGAACGATTGAGTGATGATTTTGATGAGGAAAAAATTGTCTATGATGTAAATATGGGTTTCCAATACTATTCAGTAATGATGGAGAAGAAAAGCTATCTATTTTATGTATTTCTCTCCCACGAAGAACTTAAAATAATGGATGAAGAAGGTAAGGTGATATATACCACGACCGTCCATATCGAAACAACAAAGAAGGAACCGCCAGTGTTAAATATCATAATACAAGGAGAGGGATTTGAAACCCACCCCCTAAATGGTCGTGTGGTTGTGCACAAAGATGCTGTAAATCCCCCAGTGATGATTTTTTCTGTAATGCCCCTAAAAATGGAGAAGGGAAAGAAGCAAAAAGATCCTCAGAGACGATTTCTTAATGTTATGGTGGAATATGAAGAAAATGTCATCAGTAAAACAATTCTCGGAATAATTGTACAACCCAAGTATTTCCGCTTAGATTTAGGACCCATTCAATTGTATTTAAGTAAAAGATCAGCCTTTATTATTTCGTTATTCTCTGTGCTCATTGCGAGTGCTTCATTTATCTATACCATAATTACCTATGGTTCGGGACCAGGGTTCACAGAGTTCTTAGGTGGGTTTATTCCAGGATTAGCATCCGTGATATTTTTTGGATTTTATATTATCACACTTATCAGAGGATTTCACCCACTCAAGCAGAAGTGGAATAATTTATTAAACTTTGATAAAATAACCCCGTTGATTAAATAAATAATTACAGAGAATTCTTCAAATAATTCCAAAATTTATTTTTCAAATTACTATATTCTTTATTTTTTACTTTTAAAAAAAAAATCTCTCGTCTGGCAACTATGGGATAGTTTTTCAAGTGTAAGGTGGAAATTAATCCAGCATCTTCAGCTTTTTGAGCAATCTTCTTGCTCAAGACCGAAATATAATCACTCCCGCTTACGGCAGAGATAATAGAATCATTATCGTTTATTTCTAATTTCACCTTAAGTTCATTATTCCTCGGAAACTTCTTCTCGAACGTATGCCTGGTACCTGATCCAAGCTCGCGTGAAATAAATGGATATTTTTTGAGTTGATCGAAACTCACTTCTTTACCCCCCTGCTGGATAAGTTCATGGTTTGGGGAACAAATAAAAAACATCTCATCCTCACCTATCTCTATAAAATCGAATTGGTCTTTCTCATTCTCCATAAAACTGCCAACCCCCCCAAAATCCGCGCTCCCTTTTTTCAATAAATTGATTGATTTCTTAGAATTATTAATAAGGGTTTTGAAACTAACACGGGGATTTTGAGTCTTAAATTGAGCAATATATTTTGGAAGGATCTGAGATCCTGGTAATTTGGAGGTAGTTATGGTGATCTCTTCAATAATACTCTCCCCAAATGCGTTCAACTCTTGGATAACTTTATCATACAAGGAAATAATTTTTTGCCCATATTCCAAAAAAATCTTCCCTTGCTGCGTTAATTCAAATGATTTTGTTGTTCTATGGATTAATCGTACATTTCCTAATTCTTCTTCCAATTGTGATATCCTGTGAGACAAGGTACTCTGGGAGATGGATAAAGTATTCGCTAATTCTGAGAAGCTTCTGTATTTAGTAAGTGCAATAAAATTTCTAATATATTCAATATTCACAACTAATCACTTATAAGGTTTCTCTGATAGAAAAAATATTTTGCGATTTAATTAGTTTATCGAAACTATAAATAAATCATTACGAAAATATTAATAAATTTTCGAATGTTTGATTTATTATACTATTATAATTAAAATAGAAAATTTAAAAAATGACGGAAGATCACCAAATTTTCACCATCGCTATTGGAGATGGCGCCTACACGAAAGAAAGACCTTATACTATGTTACGTTTTGCTTACACCGCTTTATTAGATGGTCATAAGGTGAACATTTTTTTAGTAGAAGATGGAATTTTTGTAGGAAAAAGAGGACAAGATCCATCAAACTATGATAATGTGGGAAAGTGGTTGCGGGACGTATTAGATGAAGGGGCGAACGTGAAAGCATGCGGGGTATGTATGAAAGCAAGAGGTATGAAGGAGGACGAATTAATGGATGGGATTGAAAAAACTACGATGCACGGCTTTTTAGAGATGTCTATAGAAGCAGATAAAATATTGTTTAGTTAATAATACTTCTAATTGGAGGGAAAAATAATGACTAATTATGAATTGAAATGTGAAGGGATGGTATGCCCGATGCCTGTGGCACAAACGAAAAGGAAATTAAAAGAATTAAATTCGGGAGATATCCTCGAAATAACTGGGGACTTTGCGGAAGCTTCCGAAAACATAAAACGCTTCGCAGAAAAAGAGGGACATGATGTAGTGGAGCATAAAATCAATGGCGAAACCTATTTTCTGAAAATTCAAAAATCATAAATTCACTGATAAAATGCAGGCATTTCATTTGTAGCTCTATGCATTTTTAAGCACGTTTTAACCTTAACTTCATTTCTTTTCATTCCACAAAAAAAACCAAGCTATTTCTCTGAAGTTTTCATGGAAATTATACGTTCTGTATTCAATAGATCATTTAAACCTCTTATAAAATAATCAGAATACGATGATAATGTATGTGGAAAAAAGTAAAAAAAGGAAAATAAAATTTAACGCTTCATCTGACCGGATACCCAGTTATAGTAGCCCATATCTTCTAATGTCTCTGGCATCTCTGCGAAGAACTGTGTAGTGATATCCTTCATATGCTTCGCTGATATTGGATGGAACATCATTGCGAGATCAAGCCCAACAAGCGATAAGCTCAACGCATTCAAGATTTCCCAAATTGGTCCTCGGTATTCTCTCGCTCCCCAATCGCTTGGAGTCTTTTTCTCACTCATCCATGCTTCACGAGCACCCCATGCGTTAGTAGTACCACCACTAATCGGATAGGCTAAATCTTCTTCACCCAAGAGTCCAGCCATCCTCATTCTCTGATAGATGCTGAAACTATATTCCATACCATACCCCAAAGTAGCACAGGTGGGATCCATAACGATGCGATTGCGCGGAAGACCTAATTCGATTGCATCTTTATTCATTTTAATCTGATTGTTTAAGTCGAGGGATGTCCATAATAGGCAGTTATGATCGTATTTCACTGCGAGTGGGATAACTTCCTCCCAGGTAGCCTTATCAGCTGCCGAAAGCATTAAAACATCATCTTCAGACATAGCTGCGAGCTCTTTAAACATCTCTACATCCTTTTCCTTGTTTCCAGAACAACCAATAATAACAGGTACGTCGACTGCTTGAAGCACGTCCTCAAATAATTCTTTAGATTTTGAGACTGGCCAATCAAGTGTTCCCGGGTCAATTCCTAATGAGTGAAAAGTGATACATTCCGCACCAAACTTATCAACTGCAAACTTAGCCCATTCTGCGGGATTACCCAATACATCTTTATACTCGTTCTTGATGGGTTTTGGAAGCATCATCTTATCCCCCATATCAAATACATCGTAAGTAATCAAGGGAGGATGAGGATTCTGTTTACCCACTCCCAAAAAGCTATAAAATGGAGGGACTTTTTCTCCACCGATAGTACACGTTTTCCCATTCGATCGGATGAATTGAATTGTCTCGATTTCTCCAGGATATTGCACCTCTAATTTAAACTGTTTTGATGTCCACTCTGCTTTTCCAAGTTTACCAGGTGCGGGTAAGCCTGCGGCTTGCGCTGCCGATGCGACGATAGTAGGAAGCATCTGAAACTCTAAATATTCAGCGAACAAATCTACATCCTTAAGTTCGAGCTCTTTCGTATCTTCCATGAGCTTTGCTAATTCTTTAGATAACTCTTCGAAAGAAATTTCTCATCACTTTTTATTGTTATTTGTTATAGTAATAGGTATAGTTAAGAAATTGAAGAATGAAATATAAAATTGATCGTTGTAGTAAGATCACGACTTTAAGGAATTGGGAATTTTTAGTGCTTTTGGAAAATTGAAGTTTTTAAAATTTACGAAATTCATTAATTTCCTTATAAATCCACATGATCAGAATATTATGAAGTCTTTTGAATGACTAAACCTTCCTTTATAAAATTTTGCATATTTTACACTGTCCCCTATAAGGTAGAGATCTTTGTAGGATTTTGAAATGTTTAAAAGGTTACCCTTTTTTTTAGGAATTAAGGAAATTAGGACTCACCTAAGCTTAAGAAATGAGTTGATGATTTGCAGGACATCATTTCATAAGAGTAGGTCATTATGAAAATAAATGGTGATATGATATTAGTATAAAAGATAAAATAGTGTTTAATAAGGGGAACTGTACTTATATCAATCTAAGCAATGTGAAGAGAGAATTCAATGAACAGGGATATAAGCTCGATATTATTGTAGAAGATGATCCCGAGAGTGGAGACCCTGAAATTATTGCTGAGATTGAATATTGATAAAAAAACAAAACTTAACCAATAGGAAAGTAGTTAAGATAATAATAAAAAGAAAGTGAGCTTTTGAGTTATTCTATTTCTCCTATAGAGATAGGTGTTAGATTTTTAGGTTTCATCAATTCTGACTCCAATTATCTGGGAAAAAAACATTAAATTGACAATTAGTCTTAAAAAGGAAAAAAAGAAAAAGAATTGGGGTAAATTTTGATTTTGCCATGTGTCTATTTTTTAATATACTTCTTGTAGACTAAATATATGATAAAAATACCGACAATGAGAGCTGCGATTAGTGCAGTAATAGAAATTAATAGATTTGAGGGCAACTGTTTTACAAATATACCAATAGAAGCCCAGACAATGACTAAATTATATGCTATATCCTCTCTAGTATAAAGGTTTATAAGAGCGAGCAGTAGAACAACAATTATCACTACAACTGTTAAAAAATCCGCAAGAATACCAAAGCTAGGTACACCTAAATCAACCAAAAGAGCGACGATCTGGGCTACTGTCGCTACAGTGAGCCATCCAAAATACACACTTATAGGTAAATGAACATATAATTTCTCATTTCGCGGAGCATCTGAAATACCAATCTCCAAATTCCAGTATATAATAAGCAGCGAGAGGAACAGAATTAATATCGCAATCAAGGCTCCAATTAACACTTTATAATGCCAGAAAAAGATCCATGTAATGTTTCCAAGACTTCCGATAATGAAAAATACACTGATTTTTTCAATAAAAGGAAGATCTTCCTTTTCCGATTTAAACAGGTCTTTTGCTTGATAGACAGCAAAAATCACAATTAGTACGTATATAATGAACCATATGGAAAAGACATATCCCGCAGGAACGAATAAATTCGGATAATCCTCAGCTAAATCCCCTGTTGTATTGCCACCAATAGGAATCACATTTGCCAAAAGATTAACCACGATAGTTCCAATTACCGCTAATATATTACCAATTTGAAGATACTGTTTTTTACTTAATTTCGCCATCTTAAGATCACTTTTTTTACAAAATTGAACTACGGAAAAGTAATAAAAAATAGTTTAAAAGGTATAGTATAATATTTAAAAAATCTAGATCGTGGAAGTTTTAAGCTTTCTTTTTTGGGTGATGAATAGAACTGATACTGAGATAATAATCGTACCTAACATAATTGCGAGGGGAAATCCAGGAATACTGGGAAGATAATAGCGAGATAATTCTCTATTCGATTGGACATATAAAATATCGGACCCGTTTGCAAAAATAAGAATCTCGAGGTAGTAGATTTTTGCCTCAGACGCGGTTACATTCAGCGATGGGGTCTCCGATTCAGTGAAATTGATTGAATCCGAAAAGATCGCATCATCTAAGGTTTGATTTGGAGTGATATAGCTAGTCATCGGTCTCCTATCAAAAAGGAAAACAGAGATATTCCCTTTTTTTTCCCTTGAAATATCTATTTTGATATTATTGAGAGGCGCATCTTTCTCTAAGCTAAACAAATAAAAAACGGGAGTATTTTCTTCTATCTCTACGGCATCTTCGAAAGCTTTCACATGACCAAAGGGAATAAATAAGAGTAAGATAAATAGGACAAATATCAATATTCGCTGTTTCATTTTTCCAAAAAATTAATAACCGCTTTGTTTATAGTAAATAATCTTTATATATATTTATATTTCGATTATCTTACTTCTAGCATAATTGATAAGTCCATCCGCAGAAATGATCTCTCTGAGGAATGGCGGCATTTTTTTAATAGAAAACTCCTTATCAGTAGTGATATTTCTAATGAAACCTTTCACTAGGGAGATTTCTATCTGATCTCCCGTTGAGAATTGAGAGATATCCACAAATTCAATTATAGGTAATCCAATATTAATCGAATTGCGAAAAAAGATCCTTGCAAAATATGGTGCTATTATGCATTTTATTCCCGCCGCTTTGAGAGAAATAGGTGCTTGTTCTCTACTTGAACCGCTTCCAAAGTTAGCACCCCCAACTAATATAGATGCATTTAAGTCTTGTTTTCTTTTATGGAAATTGGGGTCTAAATCTTCCATACAATGCTCTGCGAGATGATCAAAATCCGATTTGTTTAGGAATCGTGCTGGAATTATCAGATCTGTATTAATATTCTTTTCTTCGTATTTTAATACAATTCCATTCATTTTTTTATCAATAGTTTTGTTTTTTGATTGTATAGTCTAAGGATTGTCAAGATATTTGGGAGATGTAATATATCCCGTTATTGCAGAAGCAGTGGCAATAGCTGGACTGGAAAGATAAATTTCACTTTCTATATGCCCCATACGTCCTAGAAAATTTCTGTTTGTGGTGGATAGAGCTTTTTCTCCTGCAGCAAGAATACCCATATGTCCTCCAAGACAAGGTCCGCAAGTAGGAGTTGAAACAATTGCTCCACTCGTAAGAAAAATCTCCACCAACCCTTGTTTTACTGCTTCCAAATAGATTTGTTGCGTCCCAGGGATTATAATACATCTTATGTCTGGATGAATTTTTCGATTCTTGAGTAGAGAAGCGGCAATTTCTAAATCTTCCAATCTCCCATTAGTGCATGATCCTATTACCACTTGATTGAGTTTAATTCTATCATTATGGGCTTCAGATATGGGTTTTGTATTCTCCGGAAGGTGTGGATATGCCACCTGCGGTTCGATTTTAGCGCAATCAAATTCGTAAACTTCCTCATATTCCGCATCATTATCATTTTTATAAAATTTAAGTTGATTTAATTCTAATTGGTCCACATATTTTTTAGTAATATTATCTGGGACAATGATACCATTTTTTCCTCCCGCCTCAATTGCCATATTGCATATAGTAAACCGATTTGCCATTGAAAGATTCTCTATAACTTCTCCTGCAAATTCCATTGCCTTATATGTCGCACCATCGACTCCGATTTGCCCAATTGTATACAAGATCAAATCTTTTCCTGAAACCCATTTATTTAAATCCCCAGAATAGATGAATTTTATAGTTTCGGGTATTTTCAACCAACATTTCCCTAATGCCATAGCTACTCCCAAGTCTGTGGAACCCACACCTGTGGAGAAAGCGCCTAAAGCACCATATGTGCAAGTATGTGAGTCGGCTCCGATAAATAGATCACCAGGTACGACTAATCCTTGTTCGGGGATAAGACAATGTTCAATACCAACTCTCCCCATCTCAAAATAATTTGTGATATGGTATTTATGAGCGAAATCCCTCATAATTTGACATTGCTGAGCAGATTCAACATCTTTATTAGGAGTAAAATGATCTGGCGTGAGGATGATTTTTTCATTGTCAAAAACAGTCTTATCAGTTCCTTTTACCACTTCTTCGAATACATCAATTGCAATAGGTGCTGTTATATCATTTGCCAAACATTTGTCAATATCGGCAAAGATGAAATCTCCAGCCACCACTTTGTCATTTTGGGCGTGATCTCGTAATATCTTTTCAGTTATGGTAAGTCCCATTTTTCTAAATCAACAAGAAAGTCTCTAAATGATAAATCTTTGATTTAGAAAATAATCAATTGCTTAAATTTTTATTTACCATACATTCAAGAATAGGTTTCAATCCATAATAGAAATTTTTTTGGAACTATTTTTAATAAATTATACTACTACTATAAAATTGAAAATATGGAAAGGTTTATTCTACAAAATTTTGAGTTTGAAAAATTTCACGGATTAGGGAATGATTATATTATTGTGAATGATCTCGAACTCCAAATTCCGGAAAATAAAAAGGCGAAACTAGCGGAGAAACTCTGTGAATGGCATTTTTCTATCGGTGCTGACGGGCTAATATATGTATGTGATTCCCAAATAGCAGAAATTAAGATGAGAATTTTTAATAATGACGGAACCGAGGCGGAGATGTGCGGTAACGGGATTCGATGTTTCTCTAAATACATCTATGAACATAATATCATAAAATCACAAGAATTTGATGTTGAAACTTTAAAGGGTATTATCCATGCTAGATTAAAGCTAGCAGAAGTTGAGGAGGTGACAAGCGTGGAAATAAATATGGGAGAACCTATATTACAATGTGAAGAAATTCCAATTATTCCTGATAAGAATGATTCCTTCGAATGTATTAACGAAGCTCTCCCCGTCTTGGATAAGATTTTTAATATTTCAGCAGTTTCAATGGGAAATCCACATGCGGTGATTTTTGTAGACGAGCAATTAGATGATAATGACTTGAATAAATATGGTTCTGCGATAGAAACTCATAAACGCTTTCCAAATAAGACTAACGTTGAATTTGTGAAAGTCATCTCACCACATGAATGTACAGTAAGGGTCTTTGAGCGAGGGGTTGGTATTACCAATTCTTGCGGAACGGGTAGTTGTGCCTCCATTGTGGCGGGAGTGATCCTTGGGAAATTTAAAAGAGGTGAATCAGTGGTTGTCCATAATGATGGAGGGGATCTTATTATTAGTTTCGATGGAGAAAATGTTCTTATGGAAGGACCCGTAGAAAGGGTTTTTATAGGCCAAATAAAACAACTTGAATTCTAGAATATTTTGTACCTTATATTGGTTTAATCAAAAATAAGTATAATTAAAAAATTTTAAAATGAATAAAAAAGATTGGTTAAAAAGAAAAGATCTTGAGTACAAAAACAATGAGCTTTTTTACGGTAATATCCGATGTAATGATTTAGCTGAGCAATATGGAACTCCTGTATATGTTATAAATGAAATTATAATCAGAGAGAGATATAACGTTCTGAAAGAGCTCTTGGATTCCGTATATACGAATAATGAGATTCATTATGCAGTTAAAGCAAACTCAAACCTCTCTGTGCTTAAGATCCTTAATTCTGAAGGTGCCAGTGTAGATTGTAGTTCTGCTGGGGAGGTTTTTCTTTCTTTGAAAGCGGGATTTCCGTCGGATAAGATATTATATACTGGAAATATGTTTACTAATGAAGATTTTCGATACGCTATTGAGAATGGTGTTGGTATTAACTTAGATAGCATTAGCCAGTTAGACAGATTGACGAGAATTTATGAAGATTTGGGGAAAGAGAAAGGTGCGATTTCATTTAGGATCAATCCTGAATTTGGGGCGGGACATCACGCACATACAATTACCGCGGGAAGAGAAATTAAGTTCGGAATATTAAATAATCAAGTTATTGAAGCATATAAAAAAGCGAAAGATTATGGATTTACTCGATTTGGTACACATATTCATATAGGATCTGGGATTATTGATGCAACCGATTATGAAAAAGCAATTGGGAAATATATTGATATTGTAATGAATTTAGCAGACACACTTGATATTAAGTTCGAGTTCATAGATTTTGGAGGGGGATTAGGAATTCCATATAATCCCGAACAAGAACCACTGGATTTAGATAAATATAAAGAAATCGTTATTAAGCCAATGGTAGATTTGCTTGAGCAGCATAAGATAGGCAAACCTGTAATAAAAATTGAACCTGGTCGATTCATTGTTGCTGAAGCTGGAATTATTCTCACTCAAATCAATACAAAAAAGGATAATGGGTATAAAAAATTCCTCGGGGTAGATGCAGGTTTTAATACTTTAATCAGACCAACTATGTATGGTTCTTATCATCATATTATTCCTTGTCAGATACATGAAAATTCGGATGTAAAAGAATATGACATTGCGGGACCAATATGTGAATCTGGAGATATATTGGGGAAGAACAGAAAATTTCCAGAGCCGATTGAAGAAGACTATTTGGCAATCCTTGATTCAGGAGCCTATGGTTTTGTTATGTCAAGTGTATATAATTCCAGACCAAGAGCACCTGAAGTATTGATAAAGGGTAAAAAATCCTATATTATTCGTGAAGCTGAGGAATTTAAGGATCTTATCAAGAAACAAAAAGTTCCAAAACATCTTAATTAAAGATATTAACAGAATTTGCTCTTATTTCTCTTCAGCTAGCGGTATGATAAGGACAAAATTACTTCCTTTTTCATACTCACCTTCCACTCGAGACTCTACCCAAAGATCTCCATTATAGAGCTCGATTACTTTCTTTACGAGGGAAAGTCCCAAACCCAATCCTTTTGTTTTTGAAGTCTTTTGGATGTCCGTTTTAAAAATTTCTTCTCTCCTTGAAGGATGTATTCCAATTCCATTATCAATGAACTGTATTTTAGAATACTGCTGGTTTTTCTTAGTTATTATCGAAGTCTTTATCTTAATTTTTATAAGATTATTTTGATTATATTTGACCGCATTGATTAAAATGTTCTCAAAAATATCGTTTATGAGTTCATTAGCTTGTATCTTTATTGGTTCTTCAGGAAGATTTAAATCTATTTTAATACTTTTGTTAGAATAGCTTTCCTTTAAAAATGAGATCGCATGTTCGAGTGCTTGGTGAAGACTCATCTTTTTTAATTCTTCTTTATATTCATCAAGCTCGGTAAGTTTTATCACATTTTTAACTAATTTATTTCCTCGAATTAATTGATTTTTTATACTATCATGATATTTCTCAATATTTTTTCCCTCCAAATCGTAAAGTTCCAAGGAGGAGAGAATATTTTGGAAAATATTATTTATATCGTGTGCAAATAAATTTTTATAAAAATTAGTACGATTATAGGCTTGATTTAGCGATTCTTCTCTCTCTTTTAGCTGTCTAAATAAAACTCGCATTGGATCTTTTAATCCTATCTGGATAACCCCAACATAGATAAAAAAGAAGGATAAAATCTTAAAAATATGTCCAATGAAATTAGAAAAACCATAGACATTAATGTATAAAGTAAATGCGAATTCTGATACAATAGTTGAGAGGAGAGATAAACTGATTAATATAGAGAGATCCTTTGAGTAGTTCCTCTTTTCCAAATAGAGTATGAGTATAGCAATCGCGAGAAGCAAAATTATTATATATTCACTAATGATTTTGAAAGGTGTCAGCCCTATACCCGAAATATAACAGTCGGGAAAAATTCCAGTGAAAATGCTAGTTATGAGCATTATGCTAGCAATACCATAAAGAAGAATTAAGTAATAATGATCTTTTTTAATGGAGAAAGGGATTAAAGCAATAATAAATGAACTCGATTGTATATAACGCCCTAAGATCCATAATTGAGTAGGAAGGTTGGCATCATATTGTCTAAAAATACCCAAACCTTCATAAGAAAGAGTATGCAGTAAATCTATTATCGCAACAAAAACCGCACCGATTCCGAACCGAATAAAGAACTGTGAGTTTGTATATTGTTGAGTATGCCACCCAAGAATAAAAATACTTATCGCAATAACAATACTAAAAAGCTCTGTAATAGTATGGAATAACAAAAAATTAACAAGATTTGTTAGTGAAACCAATATTATAATAGCTATAATTAAAATAAGGCTATAATAAGTCTCGATAAAATCTTTAATCCCATGATTTTCCATGAAAAAATTCACATCAATAAAAAGACAAAAAATTCAATAATTATTGTAATGAGCATTTCCAAAAAAATTCTTTGATTCATTACTATCTAATTAAAATTAGATAGTGGATATCAGCATTAGAATAAATGAAAAAAAGATTTTAAAAAAAAAATTTATCTTAAAGACAAGACATCCCTCATTTCAAAAATTTTCGGCTCTGTTTGGTTTACAATAAATTTTATAGCCTTTATTGCTCCGGTGGCAAAGCAATCTCTACTATGAGCTTGATGTTTGAACTCGATCCTCTCGCCCGAGCCAGCATAGAGTACGATATGATCTCCCACAATATCTCCCGCCCTTATTGAATGAACGCCGATCTCATTTTTCGCTCCGATTTCACGCTTATTTGGGCCTTTATCTCTACCAAATTTTGCCACTTCGTCAAAATCACAATTAATGGCCTCAGAAATGATTTCCCCGAGAGTCAGAGCCGTCCCACTAGGTGAATCAACTTTCCGATGATGATGCGCTTCGATAATCTCTATATCCCAATCTTGAAGGTATTTTGAAATAATTGAAATCATTTTAAAGTACACATTGACCCCAGTAGCCATATTGGAGGATAAAACCGCGGGAACATTATTTTCCTCGACCTTGGTTTTGAATTTAATTAGGAATTCCTCGGATAATCCCGTCGTACCTATTATACATGAGATACCATTCTCAACACATATTATTGAATTTGCTTCTGTTGCTTCTGCCACTGTAAAGTCAACCGCAACATCAGGTTGGGTTTCTTTAATGATTTTATCAAGATCCGTACTATCAGTTATGATAATATTATTGGGATCTGAACTCCCAATGACGTCAGCTAATTTCTCACCTATATTTTTTACATCACAAGCCGCAACTATTTTTATCTCTTCATCTTGTAAAGCTAATCGAGATATAAGTGTTCCCATAGACCCAGAAGGTCCAAATACTAATAATTTTAACATTAAAACCATCTCTAAAAAAATAGAAATTTAAATTAAATTAAGTTGGTCTAAAACTGCTTTTATTTTTTCTTTATTTTCGTCTAAAGGAGGGGTAAGAGGTAATCTCATACTACCGTCCATGATACCTATTAATTCAGCCGCATATTTAACTGGACCAGGATTAGTTTCTATAAATAGAATTTTAAACAGATCATATAATTCCAATTGCTCTCGTCTTGCTTTAATCCAATTATTTTCTCCCATTGAGTTTATAAACTCCGATATCCGTTTTGGAATGATGTTTGATGCGACACTAACGACACCTCTGCCGCCTAATGCCATCAAATGATAGGTCAAGGGATCATCACCACTTAAAACTAGAAATTCGTCGGGAGTAGATTTGATTATTCTGGTAATCTGATGAATATCTCCACTCGCACATTTAATCCCTACTATATTTTCTTTTGCATATGCCAATTTAGATACTGTTTCTGGTTCTAAATTTCGACCTGTCCTACTTGGAACATTATAAAGAATAATTGGGGTTGATACCGCATCCGCGATGGTAGCATAATGGTCATAAAGTGAGTGTTGTACTGGTTTGTTATAATATGGGACGACTATTAATAATCCGTCTGCGCCTGCTTTCTCAGCATATTGACTTAAAGAAATTGCTTCTTTGGTTGAGTTACTTCCAGTACCTGCTAAAACGAAGGGATCTTTTGCGCTTTTTCTCGCTTCGTCAATTGTTATGTCAATCGCTTTATGATGTTCATCGTGTGAGAGGGTTGCGCTCTCTCCAGTAGTCCCCATTGTTAATGGGTTGCATCCATTATCAATCTGGAAACGAATGAATTCCCGATACTTTTCCTCGTCTATTTCCATATCTTCTTTAAACGGAGTAATCATCGCGGTGAAAGTTATACCCAATGACTCTGATAATTTTTTTAGGTTCATAACTATATTTCCTCTCGTATTATAGTTTCCTTTTCTTTGTTCTTATATAAATATTTGAGATAATTTAAATTGTTATTCATTTTTTTGAATAAAAATTAGCAAAATTATTCGGTTGGAACTATAGATCGAAGATAAAAAGAGAAAATAATAATAATAGAAATGGAGTTATTTCTTTTTTTCTTGTTTTAATTTTCGTTTGGTAATGAATCCCATCCGGCTTTGCAACCCCCATAAAGGAATAAACCCATAGCTTAATTTCTGGTTGAATGAACTGTCAGTGTCGTATGTAGCTAAGTTTAGATCATAAATGCCATAGGGTGACTCTCGTGCGACCACGTTTGCTGATCCCTTGAATAATTTAACCTTGACGCTTCCCGTCACTTTCATATTGATCTCATTAATAAAAGCCTCAAGTGCTTCTCTTAGGGGGTCAACCCATAATCCTTCATATGCTAATTCTGTCCATCTCTGATCTACCAATTGTTTAAAGGAGTTTTCATGTTTGGTGCAAACATATTTCTCTAAATCCTTATGAGCTTTTATTAGAATTAGTGCAGCTGGAACCTCATATGTTTCTCGGGATTTTAATCCAATGGCTCTATCTTCCATATGTTCAATCCGTCCGATTCCATGTTTACATCCTATTTCATGCAATTGTCTTATCAATTCAACTCCATTCATCATTTCACCGTTTAAACCTACTGGAATACCCTCTTCAAAATTTATAGTAATGTATTCGGCGGTATTGGGTGCCTTTTCTGGAGCAACTGTCCATGCTTTCGAATCCTCAGGAGGTTCTATTTCTGGATGCTCTAAAATATCACACTCTGCGCTCCTACCGAATAGATTTTCATCTGTACTATACTTTTTATTTTGATTTTGAATTTGAATACCGTGTTGCTCAGCATATTTTATCTCCTCGTCGCGACCCATATTCCATTCAATAAGTGGTTGCAGCACTTCAATTTCAGGTGCATAGGCATTAGCCGTCGTATTAATTCTGATTTGATCGTTCCCCTTTCCCGTACAGCCATGAGCTAATGCTTCAATATTTTCATTCTTCGCAATTTTTACAGCTTCAATTGCGATTAATGGTCTGCCAACTGCTGTACTTAAGGGATATATTCCTTGATATAACCCATTAGCTTTAATTGTAGGCACAATATACTCTTTGAAAAATATATCTTTTAAATCAACAGTGAAATGTTTTTTAGCACCTAACTTTTTCGCCTTTTCTTCAATTTCCTTAAACCTCGTGGGATCGGCAAATTCTTGGCCCAAATCTGCGGTAAATGTATATACATCAGCATTATAGTTTTCTTGGAGCCACTTTAGAATCGTGCTGGTATCCAATCCGCCGGAGTACATAAGCAGAATGTTTTTGTATGTCTTTTTTTTCGGACCTAAATCATTCATCGTTTCTCACTTAATTTTAATATTATAATTAATAGTAGGAAATAATTTTTCTTGATTTCGATTATTAATTTGTAAGAATTAACTTTTAATATTTAGTATGTACATTTATTTATATTGGGCTGTGAAGCTTGACTAAAAAGTGATTCTTGGGTGAAGTATATTAAACCAACTGACCAAAAAGGAAACCATTCAGAAGATAGGAATTTTTTTAATCTAAAAGATGAACAGATACTTCACAACCTTATTGAGCATACAGTTTTTCAAGATAAAGCCCACAGGATTCTATGGGCAAATAAAGTCGCTACCGACTCGATACATGTCAACCTAAGCGATATAATAGGCAAGAAATGTTATAAAGTGTGGGCAAAGAGTAAGACTTCTTGCGAGAATTGCCCCGTAGAAGCCGCGTTAGAATCTGGCAAGTCAGAAATAGGGCAACAAACCACCTATGATGGAAGAGGCTGGTTAATTAAAGGTTATCCCGTTAAAGGTAAGGATGGAAATATAATTGGGGCGATAGAATATACAATAAACATCACTGAATGGACAGATTTAGAAAAAGAGCTGTTAAATAGAACAAAATTAATGCATAAAATCACTGACACAAGCCCTATAGCTATTACGGTTTTAGATATTGAGGGAAATATTGTATTTTCTAACAAGCGTGCAGGAGAAATTTTCGGTATTAATAAAAACGAAGTTTTAAAACGACAATATAATTCTGAAGATTGGTTTATTACCGATTTTAATGGCAATCCATTTCCAGAAGAGAAATTACCGTATAACCGAGTTTTGACAACAAAAAAACCAGCCCTTAACATTCAACATTGTATTAAAAATTCATCTGGAGAATTAAAATATCTCTCAATTAATTCCGTGCCATTATTTGATGATAGTAATGAATTGGTGAATATCATCAGTACGATTGATGATATTACAGAAGAGATCCGTACTAAGAAGCGGTTAGAAAAATCCCAGAGAAGCTATAGAGAGGCATATACCCAAATAGATTTGTATCGCGATATCTTTTCTCATGATATCAATAATATCCTCCAAAATATTTGCACATCAATGGAATTATTGGATTTTTATTCGAACGACACTTATAAATCGGAACATTTCACAGAGATTCTTAAGATTATTGAGAAACAAGTCGTCAGAGGGGGAAATTTAAGTACAAACGTGGATATTCTATCAAAATTAGAAGAAAAGTCAGATAGATTTATTCCCATCAATCTTTTTGATTATTTAAAAAAATCAATTAAAAAACTCAGAAATAATATAAAGTATAATCAAAATGTTGCAATAATTATGGATCAAGGGGAAAAAAACTATTTTATAAAAGGTAATAATTTAATAGAACATTTGTTCTATAATCTTCTTCTAAACTCTGTATTACATAACAAAAATGATCTAATAGAAATTCAAATTAATATATCGAAAGTTATCAATAATGATGGTAAATTCATAAACATCGAATTTGTAGATAATGGAGTTGGAATTCCCCAAAAATTGATAGATGATATTTCACAAAAAAGCATTAATTACAATCGATATGAGGGGATTGGATTAGGTTTTATGCTAATCAAAGCAATTGTAGAAAAATTTAGTGGGAAAATCATAATTAAAAACAGATTTGAGCAAGATCCCACCCAAGGAACTCGATTTTTGCTTCGTTTTCCAGAAATGGAGCCCTTTCTTTAGTTTTGAAACGAATCTTTTTTTTCTTTGATTTTTTCAATATGATTAAAATTAAATATCTCCTATTTTATATTTTTATAGTACCTAAGATTAATGATTATTAGAGATGAAAGTGTTTATTTTTTGTTTATGAGGTGGGAATGATTTCAATGCGTGATTTTTTAATTAAACTAAATTTAAAAGGAATATCTTTTATATTGTTTAATAGCATTTGGTCCAATATAGAATATTTAGAAGAGGTAAGGCTTTGTATTTGTTGGGGGTTCTAAAATAAATATCAAGCATAATATTCATCTTAAAGAATATAACAAACACGTTAAAAAATGTCTCGGGTGATGTGATTCTGGTTAGCGTATTTATCGTCGAAGACGACAAATCCATTCAAACCCTTTATAAGAAATTTTTGGATTTATATGGATTCGAGGTTGCAGGTACGGCAAGTAATGGAGAAGAAGCAGTTCAAAAATTTAAAGCGTTCGAACGAAAACCAGACATTATATTAATGGATCATAGAATGCCCGTGAAAGATGGATTGAAAGCCACTAAAGAGATTTTGTCAATAGAACAAAACGCAAATATTATTTTTGCTAGCGCAGATAAAACCGTAAAGCAAGAAGCCTTAAAGCTTGGCATTCTAGGATTTCTTGAGAAACCTTTTAGTTTAGAAGTGCTTATTGAGTATATTAAAAATATGGCAACTCACAAACACATTTAATTCTTATGAAATATAGTCAACACTAATCTTCTTCGATATGGAAAAAAATTTTTTAGATAAGTTTAAAGGATGTTTAATAGGAGTTGCGATAGGAGATACGTTGGGGCGTCCTTTTGAGGGGAAGTTGAGGGAAAAGATCCGTTCAAAATTTGAATTTTTTGAAGATTTTCTCTGGAAAAATAAAAAGAAGTTCTCATCCTATACAGACGATACACAGTTAACACTTCATTTAGCCGAAGCGTTAATAAAAGGAGGGGGGTTTAATATGGAATATCTCATTAAAGAATTTGTTAAATGGCTAGAAGATCCTCCGATAGGTCCTGGATACGGATGTTTGACATCGATTAAAAAATTGAAGTATGGAATATCATGGCAAAAGGCGGCATCAAAAAGTGGAGGAAATGGGACTTTAATGAGAGTTTCTCCCATAGGTTTGTTCTATTGCAATGATTTAGAAAAACTCTTGGAATCCGCTGACGCACAAAGTTTACTAACACATTCTCATCCCGCCGCGACAGCAGGAGCACGAATGATGGCAAAAGCAGTCTCATACTTAACATATCAATCAATTGAAAGTGGCTTAGATGTTGATGATTTTTTGGACAGTATAATCGTGACCACCCTAAATTCTCAAAAGGCTGAGTGGAGAGAATTTTCTGAAGGAGTGGATCTTTTAAGAAATAATCTGGACCTCACTATAGAGTCTGGACTTATAAAATTCTCTCAGTTAGGTGTAAAATCTCCTTATTTTATTGAACAATATTTGGGTAAGGCATTTGTGCATCCATATGCCCTTAGCACGATGATTTGTTCTCTTTTTATGTTTTTAAAAAAATATACATCTCTGGAGGAGTGTGTGTTTGAACTTGTGACTGCAGGAGGAGATACAGATACGGTGGGCGCCATTGGAGGAGCCCTTCTTGGTACTTATTATGGATATAGTAATATTCCCGATGAGCTACTTTCTTTTATTAAAAATAGGAATTATATTATTGATGTGGCAGAAAGACTTTACGAAGGATTCCAGAAACGATATCTTTGAAAATTTATTCTACATATTTTCAACCTTTAGATTGTTATATTAAAGCTGACTAGAAGTGCAAGTCTAAAATTATTTTAAAGATTTGAATTCTGAGAAATTAATCTCATAATTGTTTACAATTTTTAAGTATTTCAATGATAAGCTTCCATAATGAATAAAAAAGTAGAACATAATAGACACGATGATGAGACTTATAAGAAATGAATCTATCAGCATAGGAAGACGTAGGAAAAGGGGAAAAAAGAAAAAAACACCTAAAATACCAAAAAAATTTATTATTGAATACATAGCAGTAAGTTTCGCAGAATCTATAAATCCTTTTTTAGGATTATCCATCAAAAGTATCTTTTGGCATCGATAACAAATTAATGACGAAACTTGATTCGAAACTCGCTCCTTTTTAAACTTATTAAGAATAGTGAATAGATTTCTAACTTTTCGCCCACAGAATTGACAAATAAAGGGATTTTGAAAAACGGTTAAATCATCCGATATTTTAATGAGGTCAGATTGCGGAAAATAACACTTGTCATTTTTAAAGTTTTGACATGATTTACAAGTTAGATGTTTGAAAGTTAAAAAATTCAGAAAAAAATCATAAGCAGAAGTTTTAAGATTTTCATATTGTGAATGATCTTTGCAGAGTATAAAGCCTTCTGAGTTTATATCAAATGTGGGGATAATATAATCTCTATTTTCCTTATTTCGTTTTCTCATATCTACTCGGCTTTATTATAAATAATTGATAATAAAAAAATTTTTAGTATGATTTTTTCTTCGAATTTTCAAATTATCTATTCTCTTTTTCAAGATTCTGCTTGTTAAGGAATATGAATAACAAAATTAAAAACCTACAAAATATTAAATATTCTATACAAATTTAAGAATGGTTCTATTTATACTCTTTCTATTAAATGGGAGGGTAGTCTAGCTTGGTATGATTCCTGGTTTGGGACCAGGAGGCCGCGGGTTCGAATCCCGTCCCTCCCATTCTTGTGTTATCGAGTTTGGTCAATTTAAAGAATGACCATTAATGAGAATCATTGGAAATTTTTTAAATCTTTTACAGGATTTTTCAGAGACATAAATCCGTCAATCTGGCATTCAATGATATCCCCATCACGCAATTGAACCGCTCTCGGAGTGCCAGTAGAAATAATGTCTCCTGGTAATAATGTCATAATCTCGGAATGAAATGACACTAAAAAATCGGGGGGAAAGGTCATATTTGAAAGCGTATTTTTCGCGTGAACCTCCCCATTAATAACTGTCGCTATCGATAAATCCATAATATCTGCAAACTCGTCTGGCGTTATTAAAAGTGGTCCAAAACTAAAGAAGGTATCAAAATTTTTGGATAACGTGAGGTATCTTGGATTTTTTCTGAGTATATCCTCGGCGGTCATATCGATAATCGTGGTAAAGCCTGCTACTACCTCCAACCAATCTTCACGCGGAATATTTTTACATTTTTTTTTAATAATTACGCCCAACTCAGCCTCACCCGTAGTTTTACTGGATTGTGTTGGGATGAATATAGTATCATTTGGGCCGATGATGGTGGTATCAGATTTCATAAAACTTGCGGGAATCAAGGAAGGAGTTTTTTCCAATAAATCTTCAGCATGGTCTCGATAATTGAGTCCAATACCCCATATCTTATGTGGGTGTCGATATAGCGGAGAAAAGTTAATATCTGATAACGGCTGTCCTAAATCATTGGTATTTTCTAAATATTCTCTTCCAGTCCTATTAAACCAAGAAATCAATTTATCAAGTTGATTGTGCTCCAAAATCTCTCCTAATGTATTATACCAATCTGTAGATAAGGTTGTATTTATTTGTGGGATTGGAAAGAAATGATCTCCCACCACTAGAGCGGCAATTTCTTGATTTTTCTGTTTAACTGTTGCGAATTTCATAATTACTCTTCTAAAGTTTTAAACTTAGTAAATTTCGTTAATAATTAAAAATTTTGAAAGAGTTTTGTATACGTAAGGAAAAAAATTAATTACACTATACTAGGTTCATTGACAACAACTGCTTCTGGGATAAGTTCCAAGATGGTTGAGAGAAGGGAGATAATTATGGCTAGATTAGATGATTTTATCTTGTAATATTTATGCAAACGCCTAATTTTGGAGATCTCAATGCTGTCTTTAAAAAATTTAAAAAGAGCCTTCAAATCATCCTCAATCGTAGAATCTCGTTCGATCAACAAGATATGATGATTTGAACTCTCTTTAATACCTTGAGCGAATCCACATTTTAATTTTAGAATCACAATAATTCACATTCTTGAAAATAAGATGTTTTAAGTATTTATATTGATCTACATTCTTAAACTCAAAGATTTTTTCCTTTCTTTATCATGTCAAAGAATTATGACAACTTGAGTTCAATTTTATTAAGGAAAAAATTTTCTCATTAAGATTAATATAAAATAGAAGAGGATCGTATGCAACAATTAGTAAAAGGCGAGAAGTATGTATTTGGTTGGTCAATACTAAGAGAAAAATCTCGTTGAAATTCCAGCAGAAGCAACGCCATTATTTATACAGCAGGGGAAATCAGAGTATTACCGATGGATATCTGGGACAAAACCTATAGCGTAAATATCAGAGGCGCCATTTTTGCGATTAAAACATTCCTACCCTATATACTGCAACAAAATCAAGGAGTTATTGTGAATACAACTTCTGGCGGGGGTACTCCCTTTATGACACCCTATTTTGCTAGTAGAGCGGTCTTAACTTCGATTGGCGAATCATTAGCCGGGGTATTAGACGAAACAAAGGATTTTTGCTTACGTTTGGGCCTTGAATGGTGGATACTCCAGGTCTCCAAGAGGCAACTATGTCATTAGCCCCTAAATTCGGAATGACGGCAGAGGAATTTCAGACTCAAGGAGGCAATCCTGGATATGACGGATTAATGCCGGCGGAACATTGCGCGGCGGGATGGGCATATACTATAGTCCATGCTGATGAATATCATGGTCAGATTGCCATTGAATCATTTAAATAAATAAGGCTTTTCTTAGTTCTCCTCACTCTATTAGACCTTTCAAAAAAAGAAAAAAGTAGTGAAAATTATTTTTTAATCAATTGCACCAGACCAGCAATTATTATATATCCCAAGGCAGGAATAAAACAGACATATTTAATGAGGGCGAATACCGAGTGGATAATTGCGATAATATTCGGAAATCCGAGAGGGTCAACGAGCATAATAAGAATAAATAAATTCTCAATTCCGTCACATATTGCGGCGAATACACCGATCAATGCAATGATAGATCCCACTTGTCTTCCTTTCGATTCATTTTCAAATTTCCGTGCGATAATTAGTGAAACAGAAAAAAATAGTAGTCCATAACTTACCATAAATCCATAATCTAGTAGTTGTCCAATTCTATATAGGTCTATATTAGTTGTACTATAATATATCTTCAGAATCTCTCCATTAAACGACAATTGACTTTCAAAGAACCCAACTGGAAATGCAGATACCATAAAATACCAGCTCATAAAAGGATATACAATGATGAGAAGAATTACCGCACCGATAATAATTCGCTTTAAAATCTTAGCCGATGGCCATTCCGATAATTTAGGAAAGTACATAGTAAACTTTTATTTCAACAACTAATTAAATATTTATATTTTCATAGGGAATTAAGTACAAATTTTATTTTTGAATTTTATAATCTTAAATGCCAATGAATAAAAATTGGACTCAAAATCTCTTAAGTATATTCAATACTATTTTATCAATAGTATAAAAAACTTAATAATAATTAGAAATGTCTCAAACGAAAAGTAAACAAGAAAAATCTATGCCAGAAATGGCAATTGAGATTAGTAATTTGACCAAAAAATATGGAGATTTGGAAGCTGTGAATAACCTTTCTTTAAAAATTAGAAGGGGGGAGGTATTCGGTCTATTAGGTCCAAATGGTGCTGGCAAGACGACTACTATCAATATGCTAAATGGTTTACTAAAACCAACTGAAGGTGAAATTTTTGTAAATGGCTACAATATAAAAAAAGATCTGAGAAGAATTAAAAATCTAATTGGAGTATGTCCCCAACATGAAGCCGTTTATAAATTCCTTACAGGTAGAGAAAATATCGAGTTATTTGGAGTTCTATATGATTTAAAGAAACAAGAGATAAGAGAAAGAACCGATTTCCTTCTAAAATCAATTAATTTCGTTGAAGAAAGCAAAAGAAAGGCAAAAACATACAGTGGAGGAATGTTAAGAATATTAAATATGCTCATGGCTTTGATCGGGAATCCAGAGATAGTTTTCCTTGATGAGCCCACTGTTGGAATGGATCCTCGAGCGCGCAGAAATGTGTGGAAGTTTATATCCTCTCTTAAAGAACGCAATAAGACGGTTATTTTAACGACCCATTATATTGAGGAGGCGGAAGCTTTGAGTGATACCATCGCAATTATCGATTATGGCGAATTAATAGCTTTAGGACCACCCCAAATTTTGTTAGAAAGATATAATGCGAAAAATCTTGAGGAGGTCTTTTTAGAGATAACTGGTAGAAGAATATTGGAGGGGATCTAAAATGAAAATGCGAAAACTATTTGCCCTCACATTAATGGAATTAAAAAAGATGATTAGAGAACCTGCCTATCTTTTTTTGATGCTATTATTCCCTGCGGCATTAACTTTGACATTTGGATTAGGTTTTTCAGAGATAGAATCCGCAATACCAGGTAAAAATCAATTCGAGCTTATGGTTCCAGGATTATACGCATATGCGTGTATATTTATAATAATGACGGTTGCTCAGACTTTTACTGACGATAGAGAAACGGGACTTTTGAAGAGAATTAATCTTACGCCTACCACTTCTTCAGAATTCATGGGAAGTCATCTTGTCTCTAATACAATTCTTTCGATGCTTCAAGTAGCGATAGTGGCACTCACATCTTTCTTAATAGGATACCGTTCAGAAGCACATCTTATTGGAATAAGCTTATCTTTTGTGTTTATTGCTATTCTTTCGATCTGTTCAGTAGGTTTAGGACTCATAACCGCCACCATTTCAAAAAATTCTGGAACCGCAACAGGACTGGCGTTCATTTTTATCTTACCTCAGATGTTTTTTGGAACCTTTATTCCAATAACTAGCACCACCCAGATAATAGCAATGGTATTGCCAAGTTATTATGTTACCGAATCTATTACTAAGATACTGAGCGGAACAGTACTAACTGACATCTCGATATGGTCAAATCTTGCCATAGTCTCAATTTTCAGCATCATAATAGTGATTGCTGGAATTCTAATCTTTAAAAAATATGGCAAAACCTAATTTTATAGGTATTTTTTTATTTTTTTGTTTTAAATCTTATGAAAACGATTATTTGTTAAAAAATTGAACTGATATTATTTAGGTAGTCATTTTATTAAGAAGCTTATCTAATTCGGCGGCAACTTTGTCAGCTTTTCCGTCTTTAATCCAATATCGTACCTTTTTATTTTTTAAGAGCTCTTGTATTTTGTCATTAATTTCTCTGAGTTGTTGTTTTTCTTCTTCTGAGATTTGCGGAATCGTTTCTTCGACTTTTTTTGCTTCTTTTTCGATCTTTTCCTCTATTAAGGGAATGTGAATTGGAGGTTTTCCTTTCGTAATCCGCTCTCTGATTATCTCTTTTATATGTTTAATCCATGCTTCAACCCAGGGATAATTACCCGGTGTTTTTGGATCTAAAATTTCGACGCTCTTGCGGTCAACAATAATTAAATCATCGGGACAGGAATTTACACAGGCACCACAATAAAAACATTCATCCTCGTTGCACGCAATTTTTCCATATTTTTTCACATCCTCCGCACTTTGAGGGATAAAGAACGATTCTACGGGGCAAATATTTACACAAGCTTTACATCCGGAAGGGTCGCATTTATATAGCATATGCTCCTTTAGGACAACTTCTCCGGAAATGGGGGATTCTATTTGAAAACATTGGGTGGGGCATTCTTGCTGAATCTTGTGATACGCCTTAACATTATTTCTCTCACGCGAATTGATACAGAGTTGACATATTTCATTGGACTCGTCTTCAATACATTTATCTTCATCGATTTTATAGAATTTCCCGAGACGCGGGAACTGATTCATGTCGATCCTACCTTCTGGTTGGAAATGCTCGTGGAACGCATCGTTTGGGCATACGATCGCACAAAGCATGCAATAACAGCATTTCTCGTGGTCAATCATAATTTTTGGATTAGACTCATCTAAAAGCCCTTGAGCGATTTCGGGAACTGGCCCGAGTTCAATCGCATCAACGGGACACACTTCCTTGCATAAACTGCATCCAATGCATTTTTCTATGTCATATGTTAATTTTTTATCGACATCTTTATATTTCCATGATAAAATAAGCTTGTTGGGTTCCATCCCAAGTTGTTTTTTAATCTCCTCTTCCTCTTCTGGAGATTCTTTATCAGAAGTAGCTTGACTGATCTTAATCACTTCGAATAATTTTTAATGCTAAGTAGTTAATGATATACTTTTACTTATTTTTAACGATTGAATAAATTAGCTTGAAAAAGCCTTTTTCTTATCTAAAATTATTAAACCCAGAATTCATCGAGATAAAAGAAACTGATATTGCATCCTATTAAAAAACGAGTAGAGGAAAATCATAATAAAATGAGTTAACACTTTAAAATTCTATAATTATATCCCCACTACACTGGTTCTGGGAATTTAAAAGGCAGTGTTTAAACTTTGGAACAATTTTATGTTTAATTCCCAGTTCTTTTAACCAACAGCTTACTCGGTAAATCACTCCACATTCATATTTATTTTCAATTCCAAGCCGTTTCATTCCTTCGAATGCGAAACATTTGCGCATTTCCCAATGAAACCGATTTTCACCCGGGAAAGAGATGGTAAAGTCCATAAAATCCCCTTTCAGGACGCTGTACGTGGTCTTCATGAATTCTTTTAATTCTTGGTAATTAGAAATTTGCTTATCACTGAATTCGGACAATCTTTTTATTCTGGCAATTTCCAATGAGGCTAACGTCCTTATGGCTCCTTTATTAATTTTGTTAGCTTCTTTTATGCCCACTCGCATAAAAGTATTTAAAAACCACGCACCATCATGACTCATCCAATTTTTCACCAAGAGATTCTTGAGTTCTTCTTTATTGAGGTTATCTATAAGCATAAACTATTGCTCCTAAAAATGTAATTTAGATTATTACTACATATTCCCTTGAATTAAATAAGGCTTACTATTTTTAGAAATCTATTTAAACTCACTTTTATAATTTATACTTAATTTAGCTGAAAATCTCAGTTAATAGCAAATGATAGCACGAAAAAACCAGTCCATTTCTGCAATCAAAGGATTGATTAGCCAAACGGAATATAAACGCCTCAGCGCCTAAAGATTATGCAAAAAAATTTAAACACAAAATTGAGCGCATTAAAAAGCATCATATACACAGTATATTTCAAAATGTATTAAATAAGAGCAAAAAACAATTACGGAAAATTGCTAAAGAGGGGAAATATCTGTATTTTAGTAATGGAAAAAATCATGTGGTATCCTTAATATCCTCTATGGATTTACCCGTGCTATTGAAAAAATTAGATGCCTTCTCAAAAAAATTCGAGGATCAGTTTAGAAAACATATTATCGATTTAGGGGCGAATATTAGCGTATTCAAGGACGCAGAATTATTGGTGGAAAAATTTTTCAAGGAAAAACATTCATTCTTTATCCACTAATCCTAAGTTCTATTTCGCTTCTATACGAACGTCTATATATCTAATACTTTCATCTGAATTAGAAATATGTTGAATAGAACATTCGACTTTCATATTTAAATTTTGTAAATAAATTCCTTCAGTAATCCCACATGCTATATAGAAAAAATAGAGATATTTTTCCGATGGTTCTAAAAATTCAGAATTTTCTAACCTGAAGGTAATTTTATGATTATTTAACTCAACAATGGTTATTTCTAAGGTGTCTTGAAAAAAATCAAAGGAATTATAAAAATGCTGGAATAATTTAAGTTTTGGAATAATATCCTTACTTTTTTTTGCTTTCTTAAATACTTCAGCATGGGTGTTTCCTATGGGAAATTGGAATTCTTTACTGATTATATGACCAATCTCCTTATATTTTTCTTCTTGATTTGGCTTTTTTTGTTTCAATCCAAAAAGAAGTGCCTTAATAAAGGAAACTACTAGCTCTTTTCTAAGATATTTTCGCTTTTTTGTAAAATATACACTCGCGGCGGCAATTTCTTTTTTATCCACTAGATCTTCAGCTTCACAAATACTCATATACTTCGAAATCGTGTTTCTGTGAAATCTAGTTTTTTCCGAGAGTTCTTTGATTGTTAATCCAAACGGATAATCCTCCAATGTTTCCAAAATTTTTCTCTTATTCTCTTCTTGTTGATTTTTCATCTCATCGAGAACCAAAATAGTTTGAGAAGTTCCAATTATGTTATATAATAGCTCATCTGAATTAAAAAAGATATGTTTAATTGTGTTGGTTATATGTGCACAATACTTAAATAGTAACTCTTCGATATAATTATGTAATAAATTTATAAATTACAACAATGATGCGAGATTTGATGATCAATAATACTCATTTCTTGTATTGAATAATAAAAAAAGTGATAATATGATTGAAGATCGAATCCTATTAACAACTCCCGCTTATCCTTACCCAACTCTTCCTGCAAATGATTCATTGACGGATGCTACGGGTCAGAGATTTACAAAGGGAGATGAGATTTTTACATTAATCTCTCACACCCATTGTTATGCCAACCATATCCTTGCTCAAAATATTGATATTCCTGCTACTCTCTTGGAATACCCTCGATGGAAAGATTTTACGAGAGAAGTAAATAAACACTACGCAACCATAGGTATTAGTGCGTTTCCCGTCCATCTTAAGATGGTAATGAAAATGTGTAAATATATTCGAGAAAATTCCCCGGAAACGACAATTTTGTTAGGATCTTACGGAGCTCAAGCGTTTAAAGGAAAATATGATGAACAAACTCAGAAAGAATATGTCGATCATGTAGTTAAAGGTGAGGGTGTCCGATTTTTGAGGGAATTTCTCGGAGAAGAAACAGGACGACCAATCGACCAGAAATTGATGCCTAAATGCGGCGGGGTTCCGTGGTTTATTGATAAATATCCGATTGGTAATGTAGGCTTTTTAGTATCAGGATTAGGATGCCCCGGAGGATGCGATTTTTGTTCATCTACAGAGATGTTTGGGTTTAAGCGGCTTCAATTGCTGTCTCCTGAAGAATTTGTGAAGCATATTGAATTATATCATAAGCATTTTCCTAATGTTCGGCAGATATTTACTATTGAGGAGGATCATTTCAGACATCCCGAATATTTAATTAAAACACGCGATTATTGGGGGAAAAATCCAGAAGTCGTAGAATCAATGGATTGGTTAGCCTTTGGCTCAGTTGATAATATCTGGAAATTTGCCGATAAATATGGTTGGGATGCGGTGGCGGAGATAGGGATTGGTGCCATTTTTATCGGAGTTGAATCCAAGTTTGCGGGAGAGCATGGATATGATAAAAGAGCTGAAATTGACGCTCGTGAATTATTCCACAAATTGCATTCAATGGGCATTAGAACTCTTGGTGCTTGGATCTGTGGTTGGGATTGGCACGATCATTCAAATATGTATGAGGATTTGAACTACTTTGTGGCATGTTATCCGACTTTTCAGCAGATAACTCGATTAAGCCCATTTCCGGGGACTGTTCTTTATGATAAATTGAAAGAAGATGGTAGAGTGAAGAACGTCCCGTGGGAAGATGTCCATTTTTGGAGTGGTTCTCAAGAAAATATCTCATTAGAAACCCATGAGACTTTAAATCTAACAGAATATGGTTATGATCTATTATATAAAACATGGGGTCCATCTGTACTTAGAAAACTTGATGTTAGTTTAAATGGATATGAATATTGTTTAAATTCCGATAATCCAATAATGCAAGAACATAAGTCGAAATTTTTCAAACGACAAGCGGCAGTATTATGGAATTTAATTCCTGCAATGGATAGATTTGCTCCAAACGGAGTCGTGAGACGAAGAGTAAGAAAAATAGACGAGAAATATAGAAATTTTATTGGAGAGCCGACCGCTGTCATGGAATTTTTAGGAAAGGTGGTTGACAAATTAGCGAAGAAGTTTAAAATTAAAAATGACATTGATCCATTCAACAGACATCCAAAAGAAGAACCGTTTAAGCGATATAAATATGAGAAAAACGGAAAATTACAAGATGGCGCTGTTCCCTATAAAACTGAATTTCCTGGTCATACTCCAGTAAAGACGAAACTCTCAATGAGTTGGAATAATTTTAAATTCCGTTTATTGGGTAATTACTGCAAATTACTTAAAGGGATAAAGAGAAAAACGAGCGATTCTGACATAGATAACTATCTCATCGAAAGTGTGAAAAGGAGGAATTTTATAGCATTTTAATATCCTAGTATCCACTCTATTAATTAATCCTTTTTAATATTTCTAAGTATGAAAATCCAAGACATAAAAAGCAATAGTCCGATTCAACATATTCCAGATGATTATTGTCCAGAAGGCGATTATTTTTGGTTTACCCTTAAAAAAGGCCTTGATAAAGGAAAGAAGATGTTTTATCGTAAATCACATATTTTAGGGAGCAATCCAGACGAATGTATTGTTTTCGTGCACGGAAATCCTGAATGTTCCTATACCTATCGAAATATTATTAAAAATATAATAAATAATACTAAAAAAGCATGTCAGATAATTTCAATGGATCATATTGGATTTGGGCTGTCTGACCAAGCCTCATATGAGATGGTGTGCATGGATCACGCGGAAAACTTATTTCAACTCATCAAGCACCTTAATCTTCAAAAGGTAACTCTAATTGTCCACGATTGGGGTGGTCCAATTGGAATTGGTACGTTTTTAAGGGAACCAGAAAGAGTTTCCAACTTAATTTTGCTTAATACTACGGTCTTTCCAATCCCAAAAACAGGACTGACTTTTCAGAATTATCCAATTTCGTGGTTGGGTTGGTGTTATACACCATACATCATTCCGGATAAGTTTTGGGGGGATTTTGCGGCTTATGCTATCTTTACAAATCCAAATAAACCATTGCCGCTTTTAACCAATATGGTTAAAAATATCGCATTAATGGAATTGGAGTTATATCAAAAAACCCATACAATTGCCCAGAGAGTGTTCAAAGAACAATTCTATTCTAAGATGAATGTAAGGAGCTCAAAACGATTGGTAATGCAGACAAAGATGTGGGGGTATGGAAATCTCTATAAAGATCCTAAATTAGGAAAAAGAGACACAGAACCATTTTATAAAATGATCCAAGATAAAATTCGTTCTTCTTGGGGGCCAGATGGACATAATATTGGAGTGAGCGCGATAATTGGTGGATGGGATCCCTTAGGAAAGACGGGAGTTATCAGTCAATGGACTGAAAATATTCCTCAATTGAAGGGAAATGTGCAATATTTTAAAAATATTGGACATTTTATTGAGGAACATAAGTATAGGGAGATTGCCGGAGAGATTATGAGATTGGCAAATCTATCTGATTAAATCTAAACAATAAAAATTTAAATTCTAGAAATATATGTTTTTTGAAAAATGGTATTGGATCCCAATATAATCTGGCAGCATTATGAAGAAAAAAGATTAGACAAGTATTCTGCAGTACTTCGATTGATCAGCATTATTCAAAACTCTTCAGATATTGAAAGAAGAATTGATAGTGTCTATTTTTTAGAATCTATTGGGATTGCGGGGAATTTTTTATTTGATTTTTTTGAAAATCTGATGATTTCCGATTCCAATGAGATAATCCGGGCTTTAGCGATAAAAACAATAGGTAAATATTATTTAGGAAAAGCATTTGAGCCGATGTGTTGGGCATACAAGCATGAATCTTCGATGGAATGCATTTTAACAATCATTAAGATTTTGGGAAAAATAGATAATCATATAGTAAGAGAATATCTAATAAATGAACTGATTAATGTAAAAATGATTAAGTTTCAAAAAGACATCACTTCATTAATCGAAGAGAACAAACTAGTAAATTATTCTAATCAAGAATTAGCATTAATGTTAATAAATTATTATATCATCAAATTTCTTGTGGACAAATTTGACCGACTCCGCTATAAAATTAAAAACGGCCACATCAGAGACTTGGATTTCTCTTGTATCGGACATAATATTTTTAATTGGAATACTATTACGAAAATACCCCACTATATAGGCTTTTTAAGTAAATTACAAAAGCTCGATTTAAAGGTGAACAAAGTAAGGAAAATCCCGACTAATATAGCGAATCTTGTATCTCTTGAGCAGATGGATTTGAGCAACAATCAAATACAAATTATTCCAGATTCATTCTCCCAAATGGAATCCTTGCAGCACCTTAATTTAAGACATAATAGTCTAACTTCTCTGCCAGACTCCTTCGGAGATTTAAGAACCCTTAGATCCTTAGACTTAAGTCATAATAAGCTAATCTCTCTTCCTATGAGTTTTAAAAATCTAAAAAATTTAGAAAATTTAAAACTGTACGGTAATAATTTTGATGAGATACCAAATGAATTAGCTGGGTTGAATAGATTAAGTTATTTGGAAATCGGATTGAATGCAATTAACTCTATTGAACAGAATTTATTGAAAATGAAATCGCTTGAAAGGTTAGGATTAGGAGGAAATAAAGTGGATGTAGATACTCTTCATTTGCTTAACGAGCTGGAAAGTTTGAAACAGATTGAGTTATATGATAACAATATTAAAACCTTACCTAATTCGATTGGAGAATTAACTCAAGTAAGAGATTTATCCATCCATAATAATCAATTGCAAGATCTTCCCGACAGTTTTTCTCAGCTAAGATTTTTAAAACATTTAGATATCAGTTGGAATAATTTAGAAATCATTCCCAGAGAAATATTTGACATAAGCTCAATAGAAACCATTAATTTATCTGGAAATAAGATCAAGACCATTTCTAAGTCAATTAAAAACCTTAAAAGTCTGAAAGAAATTGATATTAGTTTTAATAAAATAAGAACTAAATCAAAATTATTATTCTCATTAGAAAAAAAAGGAATAGTAGTGAAAATTTAATCAAATAGACACTTCCGATTTAATCCTATTTCATTAGGAATAATAGGAATAACTATTTTTATCAAATCCTTTCACATATTCTATGGAGATCCCATCGGGTTTTCTCTGGGGAGGCACGTAAACAACATTCAAATCTGGAAAATATGCGCCTATTCCATTTTTAGCGAAAATTAGAGCAGGATGCTCGTCATTCTCAAAAATTTGTTCACTTACCTTAAGTGTAGCCGCTCGACACATTTTTTCATCAATAATTCCTAATGAATGAATGTATTCATGTAAGAGAATATGATAGGTATACGCCCAAACGATATCAGTGGTTTGTTGTTCTAAGATCAGTTTTAATGGCGTTGTATTCATCACGATGGACGTACCGGGATAGAAATGCATCCCACCAATGAATCCCCCTCTAAACATCCCTAAATCGGCAAGTCCGAGACTTAAACCTGCTCTTTGGCGTCCAAAGATTTTCTTCACATCTTTTTTCACTTTCTCAAAAATATCCGGTAATTCCTTTTTTAAGTCTCCTAAATTCATTTCTTCACCTAAATTGGAATATTATTTAATAATAATTAAAAACAAAACAAAACAAAAACTAAAAACCTTTAGAACCTTTGAAGTGATAATTTTCAAATAAAACCTTTTATTAGATTAGATATCAAGGAACCATTCATCTTCGATTTTTCGGAAAATATCCATAGTTTTCGCAAGATCTTTTAGTAAAAGTTCAATGTGACCTCTATTGCTTTCGCGAGATATGCTATCAAGATCAGTAAAAAATAACTCATCCAATAGTTTGTCAATATTTATTTTTCTGTGAAATTTTCCCGTGTTAAAAAATAATGTATAAAAAATTTCCATCTCCAGATTATCATGTAGAGCTTTTTCTTTTCTTAATTTGTCTCTATATTTCTTTTCCATTAAGTCCTTTAATTCAATAATAAAACATTCCTTCTTTTGTAGAAGTTCCCTTCTCTCCTTTTCAATCTCAAGGAGTTCCTCCTCTATATTTCTTATTTTTTCTCCTAAGAATTTTATTTTTTGGCTTGATTCTTTAATCGTTTCATACACATTAGAATCTTTGGTATCTTTTAGGAGAATAGATTCAGAATCTTCTCCGATTTCCGTCATATTATATTTAATACTATAATAATCAGGAGAAATATCAATTGTGACAAACAAATTACTTTTGATTTTATATTTACTTCCACGCGTGTCTGGATCCAAATTCTCTATTATGTTATATTGCTCTAAGATTTTTAACTGGCTATGTACAGCTTGGCGACTTATCCCTAAGGCTTTGTGTAATTCTGATGTAGAGTGCGGTACTTTAGCTAATTTAGACAAAATAACTCTTCTCGTAGGATTTCCAAGAATCTCTAAAATTTCATCTAAACTTATCTGACTACCTCGAGATTTTTCTAATGTCATTATGTATTTTCCTCAATTTCATAATTGAAATAAAGATAGTAAAAAAAATTATCTATACAATTCCTCTGATGGTTCTTTAGATAATCTTTGATGCGCTTTTTGGGCCATTTCTGCACTTTTTAGAACTTTTTCTAAAGCTTGATTGAATGCTTCACGGTCAACTTTTACTTTCTTAACTGATTCTTTATCTTTCGTATCAATTGAAGTATCTGATATCGCCCTTCTTATTGTAAGTAAAGTGGCTTCTTCACATACCGCAGCAATGTCAGCACCTGTATATCCCTCCATTCGTTTAGCAAATTCTTTTATGGATACATCTGAAGATATTGGTTTACCTTCTAGGTGTATTTTAAATATTTCTTGGCGTGAATTTTCATCGGGCATAGGAATTTCTATATGTTTTCCAAATCTTCCCGCCCGTAATAATGCAGGGTCGAGCATGTCCGGTCTGTTAGTGGCGGCTAATAAGATTACATCTTCTAATCCTTCAAGGCCATCCATCTCTGTTAATAATTGTGAAACAACTTGTTCAGTCACCGTAGAACCAGCACTTCTCCCTCTCATTCCCGCGATTGCGTCGATTTCGTCAAAGAAGATTATACACGGAGCTGCCGATCGTGCTTTTCTAAAGGTCTCTCGTACGGTTTTTTCACTCTCTCCAACCCATTTAGATAAGAATTCGGGACCCTTGACAGATATAAAGTTTACCTCACTTTCATGGGCTAATGCTTTTGCGATTAATGTTTTTCCTGTACCTGGAGGTCCATGTAATAGAATTCCACTCGGAGGTCTCGATTTTAAATGATCGTATAGTTCAGGATATTTAAGAGGCCATTCAACGACTTCTTTTAATTGAAATATCGCATCTTCCAATCCGCCCACATCATCCCAAGTCTCTTGAGGTCTCGTGATGAGAACTTCTCTCAGAGCGGATGGTTCTATACTCGTTAATGCATCTTGGAAATTTTTATTTTTAATGCGAATCTCCGCCAATATTTCAGGAGGAATTTCTTTTTCCAGATCTAAATTCGGTAATATCTCCCGAATGGCCAACATCGCAGCTTCTTTAGCTAATGCCTCAATATCTGCACCTACGAATCCGTGGGTTCTTTCCGCAATCTCTCTCAGTTCCACTTTTTTATCAAGCGGCATTCCACGAGTATGGATCATTAGAATCTCATGTCGTCCTTCAGTATCCGGAACTCCGATTTCAATCTCTCTGTCAAATCTACCAGGACGCCGTAATGCGCTGTCCACATCGTTCACACGGTTTGTAGCACCAATCACGATAACTTCTCCTCTTCCCTCGAGACCATCCATCAAGGATAGGAGTTGAGCGACTACTCTTCTTTCTACTTCTCCCGTCACTTCCGCTCGCTTCGGGGCGATGGAATCTAACTCATCTATAAAGATTATTGCGGGAGAATTCTCTTTTGCCTCATCAAATATTTTACGTAAGTTTTCCTCACTCTGTCCGTAAAACTTGCTCATAATTTCGGGACCGCTTATGGTTGTAAAATTAGCATCGGTCTCATAAGCCACAGCTCTTGCTAGTAATGTCTTTCCCGTGCCAGGAGGTCCATGCAATAGAACACCTTTAGGTGGATCGATTCCAATCCTCTTAAATAATTCGGGATGTCGAATAGGGAGCTCAATCATTTCGCGGATTTTCTGGATTTCCTCCTCTAAGCCACCAATATCCTCATAAGTGACTCGGGACTTTTCTAATTGTACGAGTTCTTTATGACTTTTTTCACTTAAAACAATCTGAGTATCCAAGTGAATTCGAACTGCTGCTGCTTTTGGACTAAAATTCACAACAATCAGATCCACTCGGCGTCCATACGCATAAAAGGATAAAATATCGTTCTTCGTAATTACTCTATTTTCCAATTTACTCGCAAGTTGTTGAGAATTTCTTAAAATAACTGCCTCTTCTAATCCTGCAAAAGTTACCTTTTCCGCTAAGGCAGCATCTACTTTCCGAATAAATACAATATCATCTATAGACGCCCCGAGGTTTCTTCTCAAGGAAGCATCCATTCTAATTACATTCGTACCTTTATCTTCAGATCTCCCAGGATATAATAAAGCGGCGGTCTTTTCAAGCGTTTTTGGGTGCCGAATAGCCAACACATCACCAGTTTTCCAGCCTTGTAAATTCACTAATTCTGGATCTACTCTGACGATGCCTCTGCCAGCATCCTGTTTAAACGCATCCTTTACTCTTACCTTTCTTCCCTGTCTCCCACCAGCTTCACTCATTTCTGACATATTAGTATCTTTCCTCTCTATTTTTTTGTATGTAATTAATTCTTAAAATCTATAAATTGTAAATAAAAATATGAATTTATTTCTTTTCACATTCAAATGTTAAAATTCCATTAGACAGACTCAGAGAATCATTTAATAAGGACGCTTTACATGGTAAATGAATCTTTTTATGATATCTTCTGTTCTTATTTTCCGCACTAAATGTCAATGTCTTTTGCTCATCATTTAGGCTAATAAATACATCATTCTCCTTAATTCCGGGCACTTCGAGTATCAATTGAAATGTATTCTCAAAATTGTGGATTTCCGCGATCGGCTCTCTCATTTTTAGTAAGTCCGATTCAGAAGCTTCAATTTCGGTTTCAGGTGAGCGTAATGATAAGTCTTTTGCATCGAACGCTTTTTTGGTTTTCTGTTGAGTTTGCTTTTGCCGTGCCTGTGCTTTCTTCACATATTCCCTGAATTTAGGATTATTCTTCATGTAATTCATTTTTTTTATATAATCTTTCACTTTCTCTTCATCAACATTACCGTGAATTTTAATATCTGGCTGATCCATCCCTTTCTCATAATGATAGGAGATCTTAAATCCTTTATCCTCATTCGGATCTAAGCCGAATTTCTTGCCTAAATCTGTACTTGGAAAAATATAGAATTCCGCATCGAAAATATCTGAATCTACATTCAAATATTCCTTTAGTCTCTCAATAAAGCTCTTATAGTCGTCTTTATCATCGTCGAACAAAATAAACACCCTTTTTATTTATAAATTTTTTAGTTTTTTGTGAAGTTAAAGACCATCTTGTAAACTTAGTCTTTACAAAACACTTATTTTTATGAAGTTTTCGAGAGTATTTAAATGTCTCGGTTTTGGTTAATAAAAGAAAGGCGGCAATTTACTATGCTGTATTTGAAGATAGATAAAAAATTCAATAACATAATACTCCTAAAGTAAGCCAGCTAAAATATTACTAGTATTAAAAAAAAGAAAATATGTTAAGATGCTAGGAAATTCATTTATTTTTATTTCCAATAAGCAAGTGTTATTATACAAAAAAGTAAACGAGTTTAACAAAATATAAATTTTACTATAATTTCACTAACTCACGAATTTATATTTTTCTCTAATTAATCATCTACAAAAAAAACCGATGAAAATGAAAAAATCAAAAAAAATATCAATATTAAGTATAATTGGTTTTTGTATATTTTTTTGCGTTTTTAGTACTCTTGTCCTATTCCCATCAGTTATAGATAGGGACTCAGAAATTGAATTAAATGCCGCCAAGGAAATTGGTTTGAATCAAGAATATAAAGAAACTTTGTCATCATCTCATAGTGCTCTTGAATATTATCTCGTAGTTACTGCTGGTGATATTGATATAAAAGTAACCTTGCCCGCTTCGGTCGGTCTTAATTATAATCTAACTATTGCTCGAAATGTAAGTTACACTGACATTATTTATAATGTGAGCAATCAAGTTGGCGATGTTAATAAAAAACTATCTTTTGAAAATCCAACCACGATATATATTATCATTGAACATAATTCTGGTATTGGGGATGTAGCTGTTCTAGTTTCGAATGGATTTCTTTTTCTGATGGAGTATGTTAAAATTGGTCTGATTATCCTATTAGCTGCTTTAACTGTGGGGGTCACCTTTTTATCGATAAAACGGGCAAAAAGTAAAACCCGCGAAATAAAATTTGAGATAGAAACAGACAAGCAGAGAAGCAAAATATATAGTAAAATTTTGAAATATTGTACTCATATTAACAATCTCAGCATTCTTAATTACGAAGAGAATAAAATGATAGAAACAGAGCTTAAACAGACAGGCGTAGGGTATTATACTACTACACACTCAACATATTCATCATCAAGTTCAGGATACCGCGGTTCATATTCCACTACCCGACCATATACCTACACGATAAGATACAATTCTATTATCAATTTCTTGGAAGGAGATGGAAAGACCCTTATCAAGATGGAACTGAATCCTGGAAAGATGTTCAGAAATGCATTCATTTCACCAATGATCTTTCTTTCTATGGGAATTATGATGGGTGTGATATTCTTTGTTTTCGATCTTTTCGAAGATATCTGGACTTTAATACCAATATTTATGATATTAGGTATAGCTTTAGTTTTAGGTGGATTGATGCCTTTCTTAAATTTAAGAACGTATAAAAAAGCCGGGGAAGACCAGTTCAATCTTTTAGTCCGAAAACCGTTAATTCAGTACGATATCGATTCAAAAGAGCTTGCTCAAGAAATAGAATTGACAACAAAAAAAGGAGCACAACCAACAGCAACAGAAAGAGTTTGTACGTATTGTGGAAAGATCGTTGCAAAAGATGCAAAAGTATGTGAAAGTTGCGGTTCTGAACTATCATAATCTAGCAGTAGTTTTCTTTATTATTAACAATCTTTTTTTTCTTTTATCAGGAATTTTCACTCTTCTATCCGTCTTGCGTCTCTAAAGAGAATTAAATATCCAGATATAAGACAAGTTAATACTATAAAGAGGATGGAATCAAGAAACCATGTTAACGTAGCTATGAGAAAGAATAGCCCTCTGATACCGTACATCCAATGATTTTTACCCGAGAGAAAGGCCTTTTTTGCGGCGTCTACTCCATTCATATTCCCGATAGCATAATTTTGGGGTTTTCCACTGATTAAAAGGGAGCATCGCGTAATTGAACGGATAGACAAGATAAAATTGATAATGCAAAACATAATAACAAAAATATTTACAGATATTTTAATAAAACCACGCTCTAAACCTTCGATCCAGAAAAAAGGAGAGGTATCAAGAAAAGCGGAGTTATAAAATCCTATTAAAATCCCTAAAAGGATAAATAAAGCAGAAATCAGAGTGGAATTGGCTACTTGCACATTCCTTAGTATTTGGACAGTAGAGATTTCAGAAGACATCTCCAAGCGATTTTTAACCCAATCTTCATAAATCTCATTATATAAGGTAAGTTTGAACGGTTTATCGCTTCGAAACCTAATAAATAATAATGAGGTGTATAAAATTACACTGAAGCAAAATATACAAAACGCAATTTCATCGAGCATACCAAATAGAAATTGTTTCGCGCTTATTTAAAATTTGTAGTTTTGGAACATAAAAAAGTTGAGAATAAGAAAATAGCTGCCAAAAAAATCAAGAATTATAATATTTCCGCATTAATTCTTTCATTGTATCTTCCTGAATATCAAATAGATCATAAAAAAGGTGGTTCACATAATTTTCAATCTTTACTTTCTTTCCTTCTTCTATTAAACTCGATAAGGTTTGGAATTCACCATTCTTTTCTGGTGGTGAAAAATATTCGAGCTGTTTTAATCGAGTAATTTGTTCATCAATGCTAGTTTTGAGGGTATCAGTGTTAAGACGAATGAGGAGTCCACTTAAATTTCGAATTAGAGTGATTAATTCTTTTTTATCATAAAAACTAGGGTGATCTAAATTAGGGATTGGTAAAGAATTTTCCAATTTTGTTTTACTCCGTTTAATTTTAATATTTTTTGTATGAAAGAGAAAATGCACTATCTCAGAATTGAGATACGCAAGCAAAAAATTATAATCAATTTTTTCTTCGGGAATTTTTGGCCAGAGAAAATATACATCAGAAGTGGCGAAAAAAGGCTCATCAGAATATCCGAATATATTCCTATCGGTAATATACGGGAAGAAAATCTTTTTAGCTTTCTCGTAATGCTCTTGTAAATAGACTAATGAGCCTTTCTTCGCCATTTTTCTTATTCTATCTCCACGACGCGGGAAAAAATAATGGCTTTGATCCTCCTTGGCGTTTTTTAATGTAGCTTGTAATTCTTTTTGATATTGCTGTAAATACTCATAGAGATTGGGGTATTCATTTTTAATCTCTGACCCATACGAAGTTGCCTTATCAATAATAAATGAATTTCTATTGAAATATAAAGCGTATCCTTTATAGGCATCCTTAATGTATCCATATTTTTGAATTGATGAGCTTTTATATAACTTTTTCAATCTCATTTGTTCTTTTTTATTAAGCTGAATAAAATCATCATCAATCTTTATAGAAAAACCCCCATTTTCGTGAATAATGGTTTCCTTTTCTTGTAAAATGAATATATCATCTTTGATGAAAATTAAGCCATTCCGAATTAAAAAGTAGTCTTTTAAATAAGAGATCCTACAGTTTTTAATGCAAAATTGTTCAATTTTATCTGTTAAATCTTTCACTTCCATTGGATACAAAAGATTCCATGATCTATTTCCTTCCAAGTCATTATGAGTAGTTGCCGATAAATAACGTTTAAAGTGTCCCGAATTAGAACCATTACTAAGGAGGTTAAAAACCAGCCTATTATACTCTGTATCACATAGCTCTTGTGGATTTCTATTAGGATTTACTTGAATAATTTTTATTTTTTTATTAAGCTTGAGTCTCTTATCCCTCTCATTCTTTTTTTGTAATACAAAAATACAGTTTTCTTGTCCTAGAGCTTGGGGGAAAAGTTTTAATTTCGAAAGATCAATATATTGTAGCAAATAGCATTCATCTAAAATGTGAGGTTTAAGATGTTTAATACCCGTTTTTTTTGATTTACTTAACCAATAGTTAGTCGTTATAAAGGATAAATAACCTCCCGGTTTAAGCAATTCAATCCCAAGATGGATGAAGTAATAGAATAAATCCATATTCCCAACAAAATATCTTTTACAGAGTTCTGATTTGGAAATATAATCTTGAAAAAGTTCTGAATTATAGTTATGACCTAAATAGGGAGGATTTCCTATTATAATTTCAAATTTTTCTTTTGGAGTAGAAGTTAAAATATTTTTATAATGTATTGTGAGATCAGGGAAATTTTTTCGTAGGGCCTTTTCAAAAGAATAATCTAACTCGTATGCTGTAATATCAGTAAAACCATATTCTAATAAAGATTTCAGAAAAACTCCTTTTCCTACAGAAGGTTCTAAAACGGATATAGTTTCAATCTCTTTAAAATATGTGGAGATATCGGTGCTTTGCTTTAAATGAGTGAGGATATTTGATACCATAAATTTAGCTACGAAATCCGGGGTAAATATTTGTCCTATTGCTGAAGTTCCCATAATGATCAAATTTACGAAATAGAAGGCCAGTTAATTAGAAAAAGTGATGAGAGCCTTTAAAAATCTTATTCATTAACTGATTAAAGGAAGGCAAAGATGAAAAATACTTCCTTTTGTATGATCTCCTTTTACACGATCTTCCACCCAGATATTCCCTTCATAAGAATCAACGATTTTCTTAACTAATGTTAAGCCGAGACCCATTCCTTTAACGGATTGATTAGCAGCTCTTTGAAATATTTGTTTTTTAATTGAATCTGCTATACCCATAGCATTATCAATAAATCGAATAGTTATATCATTAGTATCATTAGTTTTATGTTTGGAAATTTTTATGATTATATCTACTTGGAAATTTTCATTATGTTTTGTGGAATTGAAAAGAATGTTCTCAAACACATCCATGAGAAGTTCATTGGCATATATCCTGCAAGCTCGCAGTTCTGGATCCGGAATATCTAAATGGATGTTTAATATTTTATCTACAACTGATTTTTTAACATATTCAATTGTCTCCTCTAATATTGGAATGATATATGTAGAGGTCAAGTTCTCTTCACTATTTTCTATCTCTGTTAATTTTCTTACATTTGATAATAATTTTGACCCTCGTTTAACTTGATCCCTAATAATTTCATTTAATTCCATAAATGTGCTTAATTCATCTTCATTATTTTGGTATAGAGAGGCAAGTTCGCTTGAGGATTGTATATTTTGAAGTAGATTGCCCATATCATGAGTGAATATATCTTTATAGAGAGATGCTCGTTTATATGCTTCTCTATATTTTTGTTCTGATTTTTTTAGTCGTTCTTCAGCTACTTTCCTTTCGCTTATATCACGAGCTATAACACAATTAAATTCATTAGATTCATAGCGCAAATAATTTACGGTAATTTCCACGGGAAATGTTTTTCCATTTTTACAGAGATGATGTGATTCTATAGTGAAAGTTCCTCGCTTTTTCAACCTATTCCAATGATCTTTCCAAACATTTTCTTGCATATTAGGATCAATATCATACACTTTCATATTGAGCAGTTCTTCTCGAGAATATCCAAGTGAATGACATGCTGCTTCATTTACATAAATAAGATCTGCATTGGAAACAGCCCAAAACGCGGCTTCAGCGCTATGGTCTAGGGAAAATTGGGTAAATAGTAAATCTTGTTCAATTTTCTTTTTATCACTTAGGTCTATAATCGTTGTTAAGTCTGCTTCTCCATTTTTATAGGGAATTGCTTTAGAAAACACTTCTACCCATTTAATCTCTCCTTTTTTGGAAACCAATCTGAATTGATAATTAATGAGTGTATTTATCTTACCTATATATCTGTTTTTAATTTTCGACATTGCACCCTTTCTATCATCTGGATGGATAAGATTAATAAATTCACCTGGCTTCCAGCTATTAATCTCATCTTTAGTGTATCCCGTCAAATCTGTGAGTTTTTTATTATGATATTTGATTTGAAAGTCTTGAAAGATAACTATAGCCATAAAAAGCTGCTCAGCGATTATATGAAATTTTTCTTCTGACTCATGTAATTTTAATTCAAATTCTTTACCATGAGTGATATCTTTAAAATTAAGAGAGAGAAAATGAGACTCATTAATTTTAAACGGAGAAAAGGACACATCTAACCATTTTAATTTGCGATCATTCATGCAAATTTCAAATTCTATTTTCTTAGTTTTTCCAGTCTGAAAAACATAATTTATACATCTCTCAAAATCTGAATTATATGTTGAAGCATTAACCAGATTTAAAAATTCACTAATAGATTTACCAACTATTAATCCCAAGGAAAAATTAAATAATTCTAATCCTTTTTTATTAGAAAACAATATATTTCTCTTTTTATCTAGTAAAAATAATCCAATAGAAACAGAATTAAAAGTAAGTGTGAGGATTTCTTTACTAAAATCGTCTAGATTTCCAAGTCTTCTTTCTAATATCTCCAATTTTCTTTTCTTTCCATTATTTTGCAAGGTTTAACCACTAACCCTTTGGATTTTTCTAAATTACGTTCAAACTATAATTAAATTTATGAATAGTATACATTCATCGTTATTTGACAAAAAAGAAAGCGCTCAGATATTTTAAAAATTTTTTCTAATATTATATAAACTAGGCCAAATTTTAATTCTCTAGCTCTCAGAGAGGGGAAGATTAATATTGAACTTACTCCCTTTGGTGTAATCATCCTCAATCCGATTTTCCACCCAAATTTCCCCTCCAAACATTAACACAATTTTTCTGACTAAGGAAAGTCCTAAACCTAGGCCTGACTCTTTTTTCAGTTTTAAATTACCAGTAAAAATATTTTTCTTCATTTTATCATTAATTCCGACACCATTATCAACAATTTGAAGCTTGATGTAATCTTTTCCGTCTTTCTCAAATATGGATAATATTATATTGATTAATTTCGTCTTATTTGTATTATGTTGAATGGAGTTAAGCAAAAGGTTTTCAAAAATATTGCTAAAGAGCTCATTGCCATGGACAATGATTCTGTTCTGTTCCAGATCATCCAAATTTGTAGTTATTATTACTTTTCCATTTTTAAAAGAATGTCTAATAAAAACAATGGCGTCTCGTAGGTACTTTATGAGATCCACTTTGCCAAAATCGATATCAGAATCCTTAGAGTCTTCGATAAGTGAGAGTTTGTGAACATTTGAGACTAAATTTTTACCTCTTAAAATTTGCTCCTTCATGATATTAAAGAATTCTATTATTTTTTGTTTGTTTTTTAACGTTTGGATGGTCATTTCGCTTAATTCTAAAGAACCTTGTAAATTTTGGAGAATGTTATTTATATCATGAGCCAAAATATCCTTATACAAAGAAGCAGTATCATAGGCTTTTTTAAGATCTAACTGTATCTGGGTAAATTCGGTAATGTCATCTCCAACTTCCACTGCGCCTATGATATTTCCCCCTTCATCTTTAACGGGATAGCCCTTGAGTTCCCATACTCTCCCGTCATAGGTTTCTTGTATTTTTGAGATCACTTCTCCCGTTGAGATACATTTTTCCACGGGGCAATATTGGCATGGATCTTCGCTATTATTCCATATAAAATGGCATTTTTTTCCCACTAAGTCTTTCGAGTTTTTACCAACAGAATCTCCAGAAGCTTTATTCGCCCAAATGATCTTATGTTCTTTGTCTTGAAAGGCAATTAATTGCGAAATACTTTTCAATATAATCGCCTTCTCTTTCTCAGATCGCTCTAATTTTTTAGATTTCTCTCTGATTTCTTCTTTAAGATTCTCAAAACTGGATTTCTCTTTAAACTCTTGGATGAATAATATGACGAAATTCGGTTCAAAAAAAGAATAGGCTGTTCTATAACATTTCTTATGATCTCCCATATCAGAGGATAATTCATTCGATATGAATTGAGAATTTTTACAACAACTGATAACGTTTTTCTGAATTGATGGAAATTTTCTTCCAATTTCTTTGAGGGATTTTCCAGTGTAATTACTTTTGTCGTTATTAAAAAGTGATGAGTGATTTGAGTTAGAATAAACACATCTTCCCTCCCGATCATTTATTTGAAATAGAAATCCAGGAAGCGGGCACGAATTAAGAAACTTTTTTAACTCAATCATAAAGCCTAATTTCGGAGTTCAAGTTTGGTTTTTTTTGAATCTATATCAATAATTTGAGAAATTTTATTTATATGTTTATGTTCTGATTTCTCTAAAAAATGTGTAAAAATTGGCAATAATGGTAAAATTAAGAAAAAAGTTAAGAATTTATAAATATAAAGAATTTTAGGGAAACTCTAAAAAAGAGCTGAGTTCCAATGGCCTTAACCAATCAAATTAGCCGTGATGATGATGTGTGTGTTCAATATTTACAGGTTGTAAATTTCCAATAATCCACCCTACAATTTCATTCAATGAAGGATGTATTACCATCGAATTATATATTGGCATAAATGAGCCCGCTTCGGGACACGCTCTTTCTTGTTTAGGTATGACATCTACAGGGGCTTCTTCAGGTACCTCACAACGATAACCAGAATTCATCAAATAGGTAATTTGTTGTACTAACACTGGTGCCGATGGTCCAATAACATTCGCCCCTAAAATTTTATATGATTGGTCAACAACTAATTTTGCAAGGCCATTTTCGGGATCTTCTTCTGTTAAACCCATCGCAAATCCTTTTGCTATCGAATTATATTTCTTTTTCGCAACAAAAATTTTATGTCCACTTTCTATTGCTTCTTGTTCAGTCATCCCCACATGTCCGATTTGTGGGTAGCTATAAATCGCCCACGGAACTGCAGAATAATCAGCCCTCCGTTTTTGATCCTCTGGACCAAATATATTGAAGGTGACAATTTCAGACTCATAATTACCTTTATGCCGAAATAAATATTTCCCATTCGCATCTCCGATACACCATATATTCTGTTTTGATGTTTCTAGAAATTCATTGGTTTGAATCCAGTTTTTCTCATCAACTTTCACACCCGTATTCGATACTCTCAAAAGGTCAGCGTTGGATTTTCGACCTGTCGCCACTAAAATCTCTTGCCCCGTTACCTCACCCTCTTCTTCTGTTTCAGTATCTATATAGATAACGGTTTTTTTCCCGCCCTCCTTTTTCACTTTTGTCGCTCGTTTTTTTAGCAAAATTTCCATAAATCTTCGATAATTTTGTTCTAAAATTCGACTTATCTCCTCTTCCTCAGTAGAAACTAATCTGGGCAACATCTCAATAATCGTCACTTCCGTTCCCAGTGCTGAAAATATATGAGCAAATTCGGCCGCAATAATTCCGCCACCAATAATGATTAAGCTTTTCCACGGTTTTTTAGGGAATTTTTCTCCAAAAAATGACTCACTGGTAACATAGTCTGCCTCCTTAAGCCCTTCGATTGGCGGAATTAAAGATCTTGCTCCAGAGGCAAGCAAAAATTTGTCTGCTGTAAATTTTTCGAGACTTTTCTCATTCTGATCAAACACTTCCATCTCATATTCGTCCGTAAATTCTCCACGTCCTAAGTACATATCAAGATTTGGAACTTGGGAAAGTCCCTGTTTGATTTTCTTTCCTTCTTCGATTTGACTCCACATCCTTTCCGAGATTAGGGGCCAATCAAAAGCTTTTAATTTTAGATCTATCCCCACATTTTCAGCGTGCTGAGCTTCTCTTATCACATCTGCGGGATACACTAAAACTTTAGAAGGAATACAGCCACGCGTGAGACATGTACCACCGATTTTATCGTTTTCTACGAGAGCGCAATTCAAATCTTGATTAAGTGCGGTATTTAACACACTCAATCCCACACCTGAACCAATTACAACAAAATCATAGTTCTTCATAGACTATTGTGGTTCTTACTAATTTTTAAAGTTATTACTAATGATTTAAAAAAAAACTCTAAAATAAGATCCCCACTTTATTATGGGCTGAATTCATCGTAAAACGAAAGATTTACAGCTCTGCTCTGGGAAGCATCACTATGAATTTACTTCCCTTACTATAATCATTTTGGATTTTATTTTCAACCCAAATCTTTCCATTATAGGTCTCAATTATTTTTTTCACCAAAGAAAGACCCACTCCCAATCCGCTAGAAGTCTTACTTTGATTACTCATAGGTTCAAAAATCATTGCTTTACGACCATTTTCGATACCGATACCGTTGTCTTCAAAGACCAATTTAATATAATTCTTTTGGTCTTGGACTTTGTTTTCAATAGTAATATCAACTTTCACTGGAGAAGAATCATTATATTTGATGGCGTTAATGAGAATGTTTTCAAATAAATCTTCAATAAAATTATTCGCATTTACATATGCCTCTGTAATATCTGAATGAATCTTGATTTCTAAATCTCTAGATTGGTTGCTATCTCGTACAGACTGAAGAGCTTTTTGTAAATACCGACATAAATCAATCTTCGTTAATGTTTCCTCCTCATTCTCCACATTTGAGATTTTACGTATATTCTGTACAAGTTTTGCCCCTCTTATCGTCTGCTCGTTGATAATTTCGAATAATTCCTTAATTTTATGGAGATCACAATCATCCTCCTCCAAATTGATCATTCCCAACTGCATCGAGGATTTTATATTCTGAAGAACATTGTTCATATCGTGAGCAATCAAAGTCTTATAAAAGTTTGCCATCTCATATGCATCGCGATATTGTTCTTCAGATCGTTTCAATTCTTTGGTTCGTAAGTCTACTTTTTTCTCTAATTCGATGGTGAGATTTTCGAGGATCATTTCATTTTGTTTTCTTTCTAAAGCGTTTCCCAATATTTCCGCGGTGATTTTTAAGGATTCGAAATCTTCTTGATCCCATTCAGTGGTTTTTTCAGTATCATCGAATCCGATAAATCCGATTAATTCCTCTCCAATATAGAGGGGATAATTTAATAACGATTTTATATCTTGTTTTTGGAGGATATGCCGAATCTTTTCTGTATTTGGAGGTAATTGGGACACGTCCGGAATATGAACCCCTTTTTCTCTTTTAAGAGTTTTTAAAAACCATTCAATATCCTCTAAGGAAATAGTTTGGTTATTCTGAAGTTGAGGATTCACTCCTGGCTTACACCACTCATGTGAATTATAAGTGATTTTTTTCCTATCATCAATGAGAAACAGATAACTTCTACTCGCTCCGCTAAATTTTCCAATATCTTCCAGAGATTCATTTATAGAGCTATTGAAATCCTTCAAGTCAACAAACCGAGAGGAAATTTTCGAGAGTAAATTCTGAAGTTTCGATTTATGCTTAATTGTTTGTTCCTGCTTCCATAATTTGGTTTTATCTTGAGTCACCGCGATAACGAGATCAGGTGGGAGAAACGAATAAATAACTAAGAGATGTTTTTCTACTCCAGAACTTTTATATTTATATGTCAGGTCTCGGGAAAATTCCGTTTTCGCCCGAGCACATTCGTGTAAGTTTTCTATTAAGTCCGGGTTATTTTTATGGACTTCGGAGGCTGCAATTCCTATCATATCCTGGAGCTTTCCACCCGCGAGAGCATTATTAGCTTCATTAAAATAGCGAAAAATAAATTCGTTTCCTATTTGCTGCCAAATATGAATTGGAATAGGTAATTCATCAAATATCGACTTAAAGCGTTCCAATGGTAATTTATTCGGATGATTCACAGAAACAAATATCTCTTCAGATTTTTTAGAATTCGAACTTTAGATGCAACTTAATTTTTTATAATTTCAAGCTATCGAAGCCGAGCTTCACAACCCTTAATTTATCTAAATTATATATAAAACTAATCGTATTTATTTTTATAATATTTTTGCTCTGGACAAGAATGTTCATTTTTAACATGCCATTTACTTAAATCTAGGGATCTCTCTCAAAAATTTGAAGAGTTAAAATAAAGAAGCAAAAATAAAAAAAGGAAAGAGTGTAGGGTTTTAGCTCGTATCGTCAATTACCTTTTGCAGTTTCGGAAATATTCGTGGATAATGGACTGCCATGCAATGGATGCCCTCAAGCAAGTCTTTCTTGCGTAGCTCGGTAATGAATGGATTGAAAAACTCGTAGTTAGCTTGATCGTATGCTTTCTTCTGTTCCTTTTTATCTGAAATCTCCTTCTTGATGGATTTCCATTTTGCGAGGATATCCTTTGGAACACTTACACCAGGAACAAACTCGTCAAAACCTTTTGCAATGCCGTAGCTTTTCATCGGAAAGATTCCTAACAATACGGGAACATTGTATTTCTTAATTTCTCGAAGAAATTCAATCGTTCGATCTAGATCGTACACCACTTGGGTTTGGATAAATTCTGCCCCAGCTTTCGCTTTTCTACCAATCTTCAATACTTCAGCACCCATCGGATCTGCGTTCGGATTCGCCGCAGCGCCTACGTGTAAGGTTGGTGGACATTCTATCTCAGCACCGTTGATTTTTCCCTCGTCAACCATCTCTCGAACTAACTTACATAAGGTCGCAGAGTCTAAATCAAACACGGGTTTCGTTTCCGGAATATCACCCATCGCGGGATGGTCTCCCGTAAGGGATAAAACATTTCGTATACCTAATGCATGTCCCCCCATAATCATTCCAGCAATCCCCAGTTTGTTTACATCACGAACCGTTAATTGCCAAATGACTTCCAGTCCTGTTTCTCTTTGAATAATATGGGATGCTGCCATAGAATTAATTGTGACGATTCCTAAAGGACTGTCCGTCACATTCGCGGCAACTACATATGGCGCCATCTCCTCAGCTTCATGAATAGTATGAGAAAGATCACACGTCTTTTCAGGCTCAAGCTCTCCCGTAAGGATAAACTCGCCCTTCTCTAACATTTCTCCTAATTTTGAATATGCCATTTTTCTTACCACCTCCTATCTAAACACGACCTCTCTTTGATGGCCCCGTTCGGACCAGTCAAAGGCATCTCGTAATTTTTCGTATAAATCTAATCGCCCCATCTCTTTCAAGCGGTTATATATTAAGACCCACCCGCAATCTCGTTCATAATTATCAACCTCGCACATACCCTCAACCATCCCACCGCAAGGGCCATTCATGAGGGATTTTGCACAAGTCGTTATGGGACAAATTCCCCCAGTGTCGTTTAAAAGGCAATCTCCGCATCCTCGGCATCTCATATAAAAACGTCCAATTCTCTCTGTCATCCCCATAAATTCCGTATTATTTGCGATAATTACGGGAAGTTTTGGGTACTTTCTCCCCAGAACTTTTACAAGAGATTGTTCTCCGAGCCCACAGCTCAATGTTATGACACCATCGGATTCCTTGAGCTCATCGTCGATTTTTCGCAGATCTTTCATCATGACTCGATTATCACATACATCTTCACTGACAATTCCCGCGGTTACTTGGATTCCCTTCTCTTCTAGTTTCTCAGTCCAGCGTTCTAGTCCTTCGGTCCCACCTGTTTGGCACAATGCCGCGCAGGTACCACACGAAACGACAACTGCTTTCTTGATACCCCACTTTTCAAGAGCTTCAAAAACCTCTTCCTCGGGTTTCTGAGTTGTAATTACAACCATTTTTTAAATCACTTTTTTTTTATAATTCTGTTTATTATTTTTCTATATCAATGTGATCGATTTTAATAGTATATTTATTAAAAATCAATAATTCAAATTAAGGTTGAGCATTACATTAGATAGGGAAGATAGTTTAATAATCAAAGTGTTCTTAATGATAAGAAAATTAATCATGAACTTGAAGCAAGGAAACACAGAAAAAAGCATAAAAATTACGCATACTATTAATAAATGAGAACTCTATATTCATCTTTCCAATTCTAAACAAGAAAAAGTAGACTCAAGAAAAAGTAATCTCACATACAAGCTTAAAATTCGAGATAATTGTCATTGAATTTAATACTCTGGGAGGAGAAGGATAAATTTCGAGCCCATAGTATAATCATTCTTTATCCGATTTTCAACCCAAATCTTTCCATCAAAAATGTGAACAATAGTTTTGACAAGCGATAATCCCAATCCCATTCCACTCCTCGAATACTTCTTATTCCTTATTTGATTAAAAATTTCTTTTTTTCTGTTATCGGGGATCCCAATGCCATTATCAATAACTTCTACCCGGACATAGTGAGTGTCCTCTTTAATTTGAGTAGAGATCTTAATCCTAATTTCCACTTTTTTTGAGTCGTTATATTTAATGGAATTAGAAAGAAGATTTTCAATTACGTCATTGATGAGCTCATTAGCTTTGATGAATACTTGATTTATTTCAGATTTAATTTTTATATCTAATTCCCGAGAAAGAAAACTTGTCTCAAATATACGAACTGTGTCCTCTATCTCATCTAATAGATCAATTTTTTGCAATTTTTGTTGTTTATTCTCGAGATTTGCGAGGTTGCGAGCATTTTTAATAAAATTTATTCCCCTGATGGTTTGTTCTTTTAAAACATTAATTATATCATTTAGTTCGTCACTATATGAGGGATTTTCTCGATACAGTAAAACCAATTCGACCGATGAGTAGATATTTTGAAGAATATTACTCATATCGTGGGTAATTAAATTTTTATAAAAATTTACTCGTTTGAAAGCTTGTTTATATTTTTTCCGAGACTGAGATAATTCTTGAGTCCTCTCTTTGACTTTTAGTTCTAATTTTTGATTTAATTCCTTGAGATTTTCTTTTGATTTTCGTAATTTTTGTTCTGTGTGTTTTTTTTCGGTGATATCTTGAACCAGACTGATCACATAATTAGGTTGCCCTTGAGAGTCTCGTATTAATGTCGCAGTCAGATATCCCCACACGATTGAACCATCTTTGTGGATATATCGTTTCTCTATATGATAAAAATCACGTTTTCCGGCAATAAGTTCTTTATACAGACCTAAATCCTTTCCTTTATCTTTAGGAAATGTAAATTCTTTAAAATGCATCTTTCTGAGTTCTTCAGCACTATAACCGAACATCTCGAGAAGATAATCATTAATTTCCAAGGGATGTCCCTTCATATCAACCACTGCCACACCAATCGAATTACTGAATACGATTGCCTCATATAGAGATTTTTTCTCATCTAATTGTTCTTTTATTTGGTATTTTTCGGTAAGATCATCAATAGTGCAAATCATTCCATTATATTTTCCATCCTTTATTCGAGGTATTAACCAGCCTGATTGGATGCTTTTCCTTCCACTCGGTGTGTCAACGGGGATATTTTTGTATTTAACAGGCTTTAAGCTGTTTCTTGCCTTAATATAATAGTTTTTAAATATTTTTACTGTTTCGTGATGAAAATCTGTTAACACATTCTTCCCAATGATCTGTTCTACAGGCACACCCGCTATTGTTTGCATTGCAGAATTGCAGTAGGTTATTATTTCTTTTTCATCAGAGACCCATACCCCATTCTTTATGGCGTTTAATATTTCTCTATAAAAAGTAGTTAGCAATCTCTTTTTTTCCTTTAAGCGAGTATTTTCCAAGTATAGTTTTATAATCTTAGTGATCCGTTTAAATAATAAAGTCTCATATTCAGTAAAAATCTTTCCCCCATTATAATATACTTTAATTCTAAGTCTTTTTCCTAAAATTGTTGTATACCTTGAAATTTCATCAGAATCAGAACCAGTCTCGAAATTTTTTGTTTTATAACCCTCATTTCCATAATCCAATCGAAGTGAGATGGATTTGGGAAATCTAAAGAACTTTGGAAAGGACTGAGGAATCTTTGATAAGGTTTCATTCTCTCCTTCATTAGATTCATCAAAAATTTCTAAAAAATTATTAATCTCTTTCAATTGTTCTTTTCTATTGCTTTTTTCATTCTCAATTGAATCCAATACATCCGCCTTATCTTCTAATTTATTTCCCAAATCCGTCAAGACAAGTCACAAACTCATTAATATAATGAAAGTTTACCAAATTAAATCTCAGTATTTTTATTAATAAATACAATTATCGCAATTTTTTCTTAGTATAAAAGAAGAAAATAAATTGAAAATCCATTATCATAACAAAAAACAAGGTTTGAAATATCTGAAATAGAGAAGAAGAAAATAAAAAGATGTTAGATTTATAAATTTAAAATAAAACTCTGGAGACTGCGACTGCCACACCACTCACGACGGAGCCAAGAGAGCCCAATTTCTTGAGATAATCTTTAATATTCCGTTTGACTTTAATAGTCCTCGTCTCTCCCTCGATGATCTGTCCATTGGTCGTTTCCAAAAAAATTTGGATGGTTTGTTCTCCTTTTTTTATGGGTTCCAAGGTTAACCATGCAGTATCCCCGTTTTCTAAGATTGTAGAAAGGACCTGGGTGATATCTAATCCTTCATCAGATACTAATGGGATGTCTGTACTGGGGATCTCAAACGAGCCCCTTCCTTCCACTTGGATATCGAGAGAAACTTTTTTAGGCTCAAAGCCGGGGGCAATGATCCGAATTCGGTAATCTTTTGCCTCGGGACTATTGTTATAGAGAAAGACCATAATATTGAGTTCGGTGTTTAAATTCACGACTTCTTGAGCAGATGAGTCAAAGTAAATGGGATCTGCAGCGATCCGTTCAATATTGTCTGCCAATTCGAGTTGTAATCTGTCCATCAAGGTGAAGAATCCGGGATTATGCTTTTTAATAAAACGAAATAATTTATAGATATCTTTTTCCGCGAATGCCCATTTCCCCTCGATATTACACCCCTTTTCTACATCGAATTCTTTAGACTCTAAATTTACTACCTCCTTGACTTCCTGGAGAAATTGACCATCTGAGAGGACTTTTTGGTATTTGAGATAATAAAGAAACAAAATCTTTTCAATTGCGAAGGTTATTGGTAATTCTCCTTTTTCTTCCTTGGAAATTTTGTTTTTAAATTTATCCGTCAAAATATCTTTAATAGCGAGGATATATTCATCCCATTTTAAGTATGACACAGGGTCCAGATGATTGCTGAAGACCTCGGCAAAATAATTATCTAAAAAGATACCATGAATCAGAGGCTTAAAAAAGTCTTGTAGACCATTGACATCGGTGATGTTCAGATTGACACTACGTATAAGAAGGGCTAATCCTAAACCAACGAGACTTGTTCCCATCGCGATATAACT
>SHMW01000013.1:15917-77859 GCA_008080735.1 Promethearchaeota archaeon | reverse complement strand
GATCGAGAATAATTCGGTGCTTTAAATTCTCTATATAAGCTTATTCCAAAAGGAATAGATATTGATTTAATTACAAAAGAAACTGATAATAAGTAGATGAAAAAAATAGTTGAAAAGGAGGGGGTAGAACTCTAATGAGAGATACTCAGTTTAAAATATTAAGGGCAGGGACACGACAGGAGCTATAATCTTAAAAAATTTGACTGAAAACAGTCATAATTTCTTCTTCCTTTCATAAATATTGCTCCTAGCTCACAAAAATTTATTTATTTCCTACGTTGAGAATTTATCTCTTTTGCCCGTTTATCTAATAATTCTTGAATTCGTTCTTTATCTTCCTTATACCAATTCAGAGCAAAAATCCATAACAAAATACCAGGGATTGTGAAAAAAGCAATAAATAGCGAGACGATCTGATAATTCTCTCCAATGAAAGAGATAAAAATACCACTGACTAACGGTCCACTTCCAAAACTGATATTTTCCAGAAATTTATTCCATGAGACTATTTGTCCTTGAGCCTCGGGGAGATTTATCTCTTGAATGAGTGGACCTTGATTAATCTCGTATAATGCCGATATAGATTGACTGATTAAAAACATCAGTCCCATTATCCAAAAAACTGGGAAACTAAACACATAGGATAAATCTGCTCCTTGTTGTTCACTTAATAAGGGGAGAGGGATATAGAATAAAATTACGAAGAATAGAGCACCTCCAAAGAGCGCAAACACAATCAAATAGAGCCGAATTTTATGGTTGTCGGACGCCCACCTATCCGATGCCCGAGCAAGAAATATCCTTCCTAAAACTCCTGCGCTGATACCAAATATCGCAATAAATAAACTCGTGTTTAACGGCGAGATATTGTGAGGGGGATTTTGGATATAAGGAAGGAAAAGGATGGTTAAACTGCCCATAAAGAGCTGGGTACTAATACCCTCAATCAAAGCCACCAGATTGGTTTTACTAAGCATAGTCGAGCGCATTGTTTCTTTGTCTATTTGATATTCATATTTCACTGAATCTTCTTTTAATGCGGTTTTCAGCTCATCCCTTTGAGCCCCTCTTTTAGGTTCTTCCAAGTGCAGAAACATTATAATTCCAGAAATGATGAGTGCTAATCCTATTGAGCTAAAATAGATTCGCCATAATCCCGCTTGGATCAAGAAGCCTGAAAAAAGAAAGCCGCCTAATTGAAAAACATTACGCACGATTCCATAAATACCGAAAAATCTCGACCTCATATTCATTGGAACGATATCATGTGCAAGAGAAAGCACCGTAGGATAATTCCCCCCCGCAAATAATGAAAAAGTTAACGCAAACACATAAAAAAAGAGCCAAGAACGAATTCCTTGACCTTCCATTGTAAAGGAAAGGAGAAGCATACTCATACCTCGAGCACACGCCACCATGAGTAATATTTTTTTTCTATTATATTTATCAATGAATCTTCCAAATATGAGCCCCGCGATGGACATCATCCAAAACATTGATGTAATCAAAAGACCCATTTCAAACGCGTGATAAGGGTCATTGGGCCAAAATATTTTGGATAAAGGAACGATAATGATGTATATACCACTAAATGCGAGTATTTGGAAGCCTCCTAGGGGATAGACCGGCCACATATTTTTGTTTATCGAAAAAGTAGTATCGTCTGTTTGTTGCTCAGCCATTATTTATAATTTTACTTGATTAAATTAATTATTTTCTAATTTCCCTATTTTCTTACACAAAATTCAAAATAAGTTAAAAGAAAAAAAATATTTAAATTATTCAGTATTAATCTCTTGTTTCGGGTAATCCATTGGGATAAAGATTTATTAATTTCTTTGGTGTGGTGTCAAATCCGTTCTTTTCCATAATTTCGTATAATCTCTTCGTATTTTCCTCTACGGATAATTCCATGATCTCCTCGGCAAATAAGATATACGAAAATGAGACGAGGAATGGTGCTCCCCAAAAGAGTGTGGTGACTAAAAAAATGCCAAAAATCATAAATATCACAGTCTCACCGCCGATGAAAAACCCGGTAAAATCTACGGAACTTAAGAAAGTGAAAAAAGTCACCAACGCAGAGATTCCCGCAACACCTTTGATGATAGATTGAGCCCAGATACTAATTGGTTCAATATCTCCTGGTGACCGATCTTCCTTTAATTGTCGAAAGTAAACGACTCCAGCATCGTCCAATAAATAATTACCCGCGATAAAAAACGAGAAAATAACGAATGTAAGAATCATTGGGAGCATACATAACAGAGAATATCCCGCGATGAAGTCGATGAAATCATCTCCGTTAAAGGTCTCAAAGGATTGACTATAGCCCAGAATGGGTGCGACTGTATTGTAGGTATAAAAGCCGATAGCAATCGATAATAGAAGCGGCAAAACAACTCTTTTGAGCTTAATTATACTGCCGATCGATGTTCTTTCTCCCATATCTGAAACCACTATCTCATTATGGTATCGTTTTTTTGATAATTTGAAAAAGAAGTTCCTAAGTTTTACGAAAAGAAATGCGAATCTCGGTGCGAATGCATTAAAGATTGCTGCGGTTAACGGGAGCATCCCATACCAAATAATCGTTACCGAAAGATAAATGATTATTATCTCCGTTATCCCTTCTCCGACAATAAGCGTTTTATTTGCGATATTTATCGTTTGCAAGAAAAGGAGGAAGCTTAATGTCATAAGGATTAATACAACAATATTTACTATTGTAGCTAATTTTCTTTTCTGAAAGCCTTCCCTTATCTTATCTTTCTTAAAGGTCATTCTTTTCCCAAAGAAAATCACCAAAAATACTCCAAGAATGCCTAAAGTGATAAGAACGATCAATAATGGAATTCCTATTGGAAACGCAGGTGATATCCATAGCATTTGAGGATCGCTGGACGAAAGTGCTAATACAGATATCCAACCACTAAAAACCATATCTTTTCTGTTGTCTCCATCAATATCTTGAATTGGAATTAATTCATATCCGTCGGAGTCGGTATTAATTATGCTATAGACGCTATCATCGATAAAACTGAAAACTTTAAATCTATTGACTTTGGATGGAGAAAAGAGTGGTTGAACCGTTTCCACGGAAATGACTTCACTTATCCCATCACCGTCAATATCATCATCTAAGGAAAATATGGGTGTAACATCATGTTCATCTGAAATTGTTTTAGAAAATATTAATTCTTTATTATTTTCTCGAAATTTGTATATTAGCGTATCAATAATATTTTCATTGCCTGGTCTATAAAGCATATTTATCAATACATACGATTCATTGTCTCCAGGAGAACTATAAATCTCTTCCGTAGATACTTCCATCCAAGTTTCCGCAGTTGCCCCTGATAAGGACTGGTTAAACGAACCCATAAGAGACCCATTACGTCCATTAAACCATGTCAGATTAAATTTTTTGTTGATACTTAGGTCAGAATCATATTCGGTAATGATCAAAATTTCTTTTACTCCATCCTCGTTAAGGTCTTCTATTATTTCATGAGCCTTTATAGTGTGTGCCTCTCCCGCATATATATAGTCATAAATGGGATTTGAAAAAGATGGATTGGTTCGATTTAATAAAGAGAAAGATGTTTCTCCAATAAAAAGAAGTTGATCTTCACTATCCCTATTAAAACTTATCAGTGCTCTATTACTTTCGTCAGCCCCCCAATAATAATCTTCGAATTCTCCCGTTGGAAGCCCAATAACCCGGGAACCATTGTTTAATGAATATACGGTAAGATTAATTGAGATCTGTGTACCATTAATGGCTTCGAGACAATATATATATCCAATATCATCTGGTGTGTTTGAAGAACTCACTGAGTCGAGTATAGGGTTGTTCGTAAAAAACTCGTCCGGTGTTACAAAGGACCCATTCTTTCCTGAGATAACCAAATTGGAAAAGTCTTCAAAATTATATTCTGGTTGCTGATTTTCGTTCCATGATTCATCAACACTTGCAACACTTACTAGATAGTCAGTGATTCCATCCCCATCTAAATCAAATACAGGATGTACTTCCTTGACTGGATTATTTGTAATTCTTTCCCAAATTTTTGACCCCGTCAGACCACTTAACGCAAACAGACCTCCCGACTGGGGTACATTATTTAAAGCATCATCCTCATATCGTATATCAGCATAGACCAAAATATCGTTCTTACCGTCAGTATTTATATCATCCATTTCTAACAACGAAAGATCATATGGATACAGTGCTTGATATTCGCTCCAACTCCAGCCCGGTTGCATCTCCATTTGGGTGATAAATATCAACCCCAAACCCGAAAAGATTAAAAAGGACACTCCAACCAATACGAGATTAATAGGTTGAGATTTGGTATTATTACTTTTTCGTAAATTCATATTAAGAAAGGTAAAGAAATTCTCCACATTAATATTTTATTAATTGTAGAAGGTTATTAAAATCAACAAGATAATGAAGAAGAAGAAAAAAAAATATAGAAAATTGGTCTATTAATCAGAAACCTTCGTGATTTCCTTCTCTTGAGGTTTAAGATTGGTGATTTTTCTTGGCTCCGTATCATATCCATTGGTTTCCATAATTTCATATAGTTTTTTCTTATTTTCTTCTAAGGAAAATTCCATAATCTCTTCAGCCAGTAAAATATAGCTAAATGCGGTTAGGAACGGAATACCCCAAAAGAATACAATAGTCATAAAAAAACCAAATATGATAGAAACCCCTTCTCCTTGAAAGAATCCTGAGAAATCGACGCTAGAGAAAAATTGAACGAATGTAATAATCGCTGAAATTCCGGCCACTCCTTTAATTATGGATTGAGCCCAAATACTAATCGGTTCAATATCTCCTGGCTGACGATGTTTTTTAGGTTGTCTGAAATACACAATACCCGCATCATCTAATAAATAATTACCCGCAATAAAAAACGAGAAAAAAATGTACGTTAAAATCATCGGTAAGACGCATAAAATATTGAAACCTACGATAAAGTTAAAGAATTCTTCAGATGCGAATACATCAAATCCCATGGGATATCCCAATATAGGTGCTGCGGTATTATAGGTGTAAAACCCAATAGCAATTGAGAAAAGCAAAGGCAATAATACTCTCTTTAATTTTACAAGCAGGCCCAATTCTTCCCTGCCTTCCATATCAACAACAAATATCTCATTATAATATCGTTTTGACAATTTAAACGAGAAATTTCTAAGATTTATAAAGAAATAGGCGAATCTCGGAGCAAAATGATTATAGATTGCCGCCGTGAAGGGTAATAAAGCATACCATATTATCGAGGTAGTAAGAAAGGCAATAGAAATATTTGTCATATAGTGCCCCGTGATGAGTGTTTGGTTAAAGATATTAATCTGTAGTAAAAACATCATAAAGGTTAGAGTCATCAACGATATTACCACAAAATTTACTATTACAGCCAATTTTCTCTCCTTAAGACTACCCACAATTTTTTCTCTTTGAACACTAAGTTTTTTTCCATTTCGTATTAATATAACTATTCCGATGATTATCATTGCGAGAAAAATGATAAATAAGGGGATTCCTAATGGAAAAATGCTTGAAAGGAATATAGGGACGGGATCTTGTGTAGAGAGCGCCGAAACTGATTGCCAACTTAATATTAGCATATCCTTTTTGCTATCACCGTTAAAATCATCTATAGTAAAGATATCTTGAACCCATTGATCCGTATTTATGATTGCTAAATTTTTATTGGAATTTGGGTTAATTATGCGGTATCTATTAACTTGAGGAGAGAGTAACGGCCTATATGATTCAATTAGTACTATTTCTCCAAGGAAGTCACCATCGAGATCTTCTTGAAGGGCAAATGTGTGGACATTACCATTATCATCATCAAATCGTTTTTCATATTCCCAGAGGGGATTTTCTCCAAATCCGAATGAGTCGAGTTCATAAACAAAGCTATATAGGTTTCTCGCTTGGGTTTGATCATTATCACCTTCCAAATTAATCAAAACATAAGTCTTATTTTCTTCCCCCAAATAAAATAATTGCTCTAATCCTTCACATTGATAATCAAATCCTTCATCCAAAGAAAGATTAAAAGAATCTTTTACAGAAAAGTCACCTCCGTCTAAGAGAGTAGTATTAAATTTATGGTCGATATCTGAATATCGGTTTATTAATAAAACCTCTTCATTTCCATCGGCATTCTGATCCTTAACTTTCACTATATTCTCAAATTCCAGATTCTTATCCTTCCATGAATACTTATTTTCAGGGTTTTGCGTATCTAAAGTAGTTAAATTAAGCAGTGAGATCCCATCCCCGGAAATAAGTAGTATGTAGTCTTCATCATTGATCGGTAAAAAATCCAAACTTGGACGAAAATCTTTTCCATAAAAATTATCTAATTGATTGTATCCAGTAAAGTTATGACTTGATATTTGAGTTCCGTTGCTATAATAGCTTGTGATATTTACATTATAATCATCATCATAGGATCCATTATAGTATTCGAGACAAAATAAATCTCCTACATCATCTAAATTGTCTAATGCTATCATATCGATAAACCCCGTTGATGGAAAATCCTCAGCCGTCACAATATCCTCACCATCTTTCCCCGATATTATTTTATTAGTAAATTGATCAATATAGATATAAGGTTTCATTTCATAACCCCAATCATGTGAAAAATTATACCAGCTTTCATTTACCGTGGCAACAGAGATGAAGTAATCTTGAATCGAATCACCATCCAAATCGGGTAAAGGAAAGACTTTTTTCACAGGTCCAGTATATGTATTCATCCATAAATTGGTTCCAGTAGCCCCATCGAGGGCTAAAACGGCTCCAAATTGGGGTGTATCGTACTGAGGTTTTACAGAGTCATCTCTCCGGTGAATATCAACATAAGAAATTATATCTTCATTGCCATTTCCACCGATATCATCAGTTTTAAATGCATATAATTCCATTGAATAGGTTTCACGGAGATCTTGATAAAACCAACCCGATTGAAATTCCATTTGAGTAATAAATATGAGCCCAAGTCCCGCCAGTACTAAGAAAGAAATCGCGATTAAAATCCAATTAATAGGCTCGGATTTAATTTTTTTACTTTTACGTAAATTCATATTAGTAACCTCGTTATGAAATTATTAAAATCTTTTTTATAACCCCAATTCGTTAAATCCATTAAAATAGAAGTAAAACTAGTTTTAAATACTAACTTCACACATTAAATATTAGAACATTTTATTTAGAGGAATACCAAACATGTTGAATATTATTGTTGCGATTTTTCAAATTTTGCTAGCGTTAGGCTTTATTGGGTTCTGGATCTACTTTTTTATGGTGGAAAACCGAGATCCAGAAAACACAGAGATATATTTAGCTTTTGAACGTTCATTTCCAGTACCCGACTTAGGATGGGTCACTCCAACATTATTTGTCGGTGCGATAGGATTACTTATTGATGAAATCTTTGGGCTCTTTTTTACTATAATTTCCGGTAGCGCCTTAATTTTCCTTGGGTTATTAGATATTTCATTTAACATACAAAATGGAGGATTTAAAGGCTCTCCATCAGATATAATGATGAATCTTTTCATAAATCTTATTTGCGTTATTTTCGGCCCGCTTTTTCTGTGGTATGCATGGAGCGTTTTCTCTGTAATAGCAGTATAATAATTCAAAAAGAGTGAAATTATGACAAGTAAAAAATTACTCAAAAAACAACCGTTTAAGGAAAAAAGTGCCATAATATGTGGAGCAAGTGAAGGAATAGGTCTGGCAACAGCAAAAGAAATCGTCAAATTGGGCGGAGATGTATGTATTATTGCGCGGAGGGAAGAAAAACTAGAAGAAGCTAAATTATTATTAACCTCACTCAAAATGGATGATTCCCAACATATAGAATCAATTTCTTGTGATACTACAGACATGGACAAGCTTGAACCACTTATTAAAAATTATATTGAGGAACATGGCGTACCAGAATATTTGATTAATGTTGTGGGGATGGCACTCCCTAATTATGTAGAAAATTATGCGTTGGAGGATTTTAAAAACCATATGGATGTGAATTATTACGGACAATTAGTTCCTACGTTGATTCTTCTTCCTTATTTTATGGAGCGATGCAATGGACATATTGCGTTTGTAGCGTCAGTTGCCGCATATATTGGGTTAATCGGGTATACCGCATATACTCCGACAAAGGCTGCTATTGTAGGGTTAGCTGAGACACTAAAAAATGAACTTTCACCATATAAAATTGATATTTCAGTGATCTTCCCCCCCGACACGGAGACTTCGACATTTGAGAGAGAAAATAAATTGAAACCAGATGAGTGTAAAATTATTTCCGAGCGCGGAGGACTAATGCAACCAGAAGAGATCGCAGAACCGTTTATAGAAGGAATACTCGATAAAGATTTTTACATTAAACCTGGAGAGGCTGGATGGATGTTCTGGGTAAAACGACATTTCCCTAAACTAGTCTTCTGGATACTTGATAGAGATCTAAAAAAAGCGAGAAAAAAATTAGGAAAAGATACAAATTATTAAATTTTTTTTTATACCCCTTTTTTTACAACTCCCTTAAATTCGGAAAACTGAGTAAATATTTTTGGATCAGCATCCTCAATCTTTGCAAAGATATTTACTGCAGATGCAGCTTTTGGTTTTCCACTTGTACTTGCGGGAGTTTTTCCAAAAAAGATACAAAATCCGTTTCCACCCATCCAATACCCGATATCACCAACTTCACATTCTAATTGAGAATTTTCTTCATCTATCTCAACACGAATTGACCCATAAAGCTCTTCCCCCCACCGAGATAAATTCAATTCTAAGGGTAAAGCATTCCAGATTTCTTCACATGTGTTTGGGTTTTTATCTTTTAATAATTTTGCTTTAACCTCCCCTATCTTTTCATTTCTTATGATAATATATTCCATTTTTGATATTCTCTATTTTTTATAACACCTAATAAAACCAAAAAATTAAGCATTATCATTTTAGAATATTTAGACGTTTAAAGATTTAAATTGAAAAAAATCAAGGTATAATATAACATAATTCTTGTTAATTTAGTTTCCAAAAATATAATATGAGGTGATGAAAATGGAAAAACGAGTGTATTATGAATATCTTTTTAAAATAGGCGGAATTTTTAATTGGTTGATGGCAATCTCGTTCATATCCATAAGTATTATAATGCCCGATGTGTTTGAGTTGTTTGGATCTTCCCGCCCTCCGACCTTGTTCTTTTTACATTCCCTTTTGGGACTAATTTTTGTATATGGAATTGGTTATTTTATTGTGGGTTTGGATATCGATAAAAACACAGGTTGCGTCTGGTTAGGAATATTAAGTAAGCTTAGCTTTTTTGCCTTCTGCGTGATTTATTTCCTAATCGGAGACTTGGATATCATTATCGTTATTCTGGGATCGCTTGATTTTATTTTTGCGTGTTTTTTTATTGAATTTATAATAAATTACAAATAAAATCAAACAATTCATTCTTTCTTTTTTTATTTCCGATTGCTTTCAACTAAGTGCAAAACTAAAAAATTGAGAATAGGAATAAGATTAAAAGAATCGGTAAATAAAACTTATTTTTCTTTCACATTTATTCTTTTTAATATGAATGAAAAACAAGAAGAAAAGGAACTTTCAGACCTTCCGTTTAGGAATCAAGACTTAGATATAGAGCAAAGAGTTAACGATTTGTTAAATAGGCTAACTCTCAAGGAAAAATTCAAACTATTAGCGGGACGTCATAGATGGGAAACAAAACCAATCGATCGATTAGGAATACCGCCTTTCCTCATGACAGATGGGCCTCATGGTGTAGCGCCTCACAGTTCTGGTGGAAAAGAATGCACCTATTTTCCCGTGGGAATCTGTCGAGCTGCCAGTTGGAATCCCGAACTTTCGTTTCAATTTGGAAAAGCTATTGCTGAAGAAGTAAGAGATGTTGGATCACATATGATCTTAGGGCCAGGGGTTAATATCGACAGAACTCCTTTATGCGGTCGCACATTTGAATATCAAACTGAAGATCCTTACTTAAACAAGAAGCTAGCAGTACCGGTTATTAAAGGAGTACAAGGAGAACGAATTGCCGCTTGTATCAAACATTATATTTGTAATAATCAAGAAAAAAACCGATATACTTATAGTGCTGAAGTCAGTCAGAGAGCTTTGGAAGAAATATATTTTCCAGCATATAAAGCCGCTGTCGAAGAGGCGGATGTATGGTCGGTAATGGGGTCATATAATAAAATAAACGGTGTGTACGGATGTGCCCATAAACGGCTCTTAAAAGACGTGTTAATGGATAAATGGGGTTTCCGTGGATTTGTTGTAAGTGATTGGAATGCAACACATTTAATTGATAATCCCGAAGAATGTATAAAAGCGGGGCTCTCATTAGAAATGCCGCGGGCCAAGCATTATAAACGCAGGTATTTAAAAGAAGCCTATTCCCAAGGAAAGTTCACGGAAGAGGAATTAGATGAAGATGTAAGGCGCCTATTACGTGTAATGTGTTTAGTCGGGATTTTTGATGATCCTAAAACCCTTCCTAGAGGTTCTCGAAATACAAAAGAACATCAAAATCTCGCCCGGAAAATTGCCGAACAAGGAATTGTTCTTCTTAAAAATGAAGATAATGTATTACCGATAGAAATGGGGCAGGTCCAAAAGATTGCGATAAAAGGGACTAACGCAGATAGGGAATTGGCAGAAGGTGGCGGAAGCTCTGCGGTCAAACCTCCCTATGAAATCACTCCATTTAAAGGGATACAAAAAAAAGGTGGAAATAAAATAGAAATAATTGATGATGTTTCTGAAGCGGATTTTGTGTTTCTAATTTTGGGATTGGATCATGAAGAGCATAATGATGTGGAGAATTCGGATAGAGAGAGTCTGGAATTACCTAAAGACCAATTAGATTTAATAGATGAAGTCAGCAAAACAAATGAGAACATCGTAGTTGTTTTAATCAATGGGAGTCCAATTAAAATGGAAAGTTGGATAAATAAAGTAAAAGCTATAATAGAGGCGTGGTATCCAGGACAAGAAGGAGGACATGTCATTGCTGATATAATTTTTGGCGATATAAACCCATCCGGAAAATTACCCTTAACCTTTCCAAAACAATTGGCAGATTCACCCGCCCACATTACAGATAAAAGGTATCCTGGAAATGAAAAAGTATTCTATGATGAGGATATTTTTGTCGGTTATCGTTATTTCGATAAGGAGGGAATAAAACCGCTATTTCCCTTTGGATTTGGCCTTTCATTCACGAGTTTTAAGTATGAAAACATTCAATTGGATAAGACAGAATTTAGTGGTGATGAAACACTTACGGTCTCACTTGACCTCGAAAATATTGGTGAGAGAGAGGGAGCCGAAATAGTTCAATTGTATATCCAAGAAATCGAACCGAAAATTAAACGCCCTGAAAAAGAACTTAGAGGATTTGAGAGAGTCTTTCTAAATCCAAAACAAAAGAATAAGATACAATTTGAGATTACCAAAGACGCATTATCATACTATGATGAGAATCTGAAATCTTGGACTGTAGATGCAGGTAAGTATAAGGTTTTGATAGGAAGCTCGTCGCGCGATATCCGATTAGAAAGTAATTTCAATTATAAAGAATAAAAAAAATAAGGCTTTTATCACTTTTTTCTTTTTTCTTGATATATTTCCTTCTTTGATTCTTCAATTTTTATTAGCATTCGCCCTACTAGTCGATGACTGAATAATTGGAGAAATGGGAGCAACCACCACCATCGAGGTACATATATCTCTCTTTTATATTTTCTGGAGGCTTTTAAAATTCTTTTGGCAACATTTTCTGGCTCAACCAATTTATAGAGTCCACCTTTACTTCCGTATTTTTCTACCCATTCTTTAGTTGCAGGGCTTGAATCCCAAAACCTCGTATTAGTCGGAGCGGGACAGACAGTAATCACTTCAATTCCTTGGTCTGCCATTTTGTATTCCCGCCTTAAGGTATCAGCTAACCCAACAATCGCATGCTTACTCATGGTATATGCTGCCATATTTGGTACACCTGTCTTGCCCGCAGAGCTTGAGGTAAAAATTAATTGTCCTTCCTTTCGGTCAGGATTTTTTTTAGTAGGTGAGGGACGCCCAATGTAGGGTAACGCTGCTTTGAGAACTAACCACATACCATCCACATTTACGGACATAATTTTTCTATAATCCTCAAATGTGCCATCGTTTGTAATTGAGCACATCGAACCAATACCCGCATTATTGTGCAAAATATCGATGCATTTTTCCGTCTCTCCGATTTTGGTTATAATGGTTTTCACTTGTTCCTTATTGGTTACATCCATCTCCATTATATTCACATCTTCCGCTCCCAATTCCATTAACTCTATTTTCAAAGAACTTAAATCAGCACCGGGGATATCCAATAGATAGAATCTCATGCCTAAAGGAGCGAACTTTCGGCAAATCTCGGAACCAATATCGCCCCCCGCACCTGTGATTACAAAATTTTTATCTTTATACCATTTTTTTTTATGTGCCATAATTTTTTCACTTTCTAATCTGTAATTATTTATTTATTTTTAAAATTAATAAGAATTTTATTGAAATAGGAGATCTTATAGTACAAGATGATTATTGATAAAACGATTGATTTAGTCCAGAATCTTTTAGATGATAAAAAGATTCCCACACCCGAGATTTCAAATGCCGTTCTTGGATTGGGCTATACAGGAGTTGAGTTAGAATTTAGAGGGTCTAATAATGAAATTGGGGTAGCATATACCCTTCCTGAGTTATTTAAAAATGGATCATGTACAAAAATTAACTTTGCAGGAGTATTAACTGACAGAGCTGTTCAAGAATTATTAAATTGGGGTAAAAATCCTTTAAGCTTAGAAAGGATAATTGGTATTGCCACTTTAAACGCGCTTTCTCAATTTTATATCCATAATTATAGAACTCAATATACATTTTTAACTGAAGACCTTTTCCATTATTTTAATCTAAATGAGGATACAAAAGTGACTTTTATAGGATTAATAAAACCTATGATAAAGAAGATGGCTCAAACTACAAAAAATATCGTAATTATTGAAAAAAATCTAGAATTTTCAGGTGAATTCAAAGATTTTACACTTAGAAGGAATATAAATAATTTAGATCAAGAAGAATTAGATACAGATATATTGATATGTACAGGCACCTCATTAATAAATAACACTTTAGAGCATATTTTGGAAGCATTTGAAAACAAGGCAAAATTCAAATGTTTCATAGGACCTTCGGCAAGTATGATACCCGACATCCTATTTGAGGAGGGAATAGATTTAGTGGGTGGAATGAAATTTGAAAATTCCGCCAAAACATTTAAGGTTTTACAAGAAGCAGGTGGTACGAAGTTTTTCAAAAAATATGCTCAAAAATATAACATCATAAAACAAAGTTAAAACTAAATCAACCTTAACACCATTTTAATCTGATTTCTATCTTATGTAGTTTGACATCTCATCTTTCGAAAATTTATTAATGTAGTAAGATCATCCTTCCTTTCTTAACCTTAAAATTGAAATTTTAAATAAAAAGAGCACTAAGTATTTCTAAATTTTAAAATTTTGATTTAAATAAATTAAAGTTGTAATAGATAATGACTGAAGAAAAAGAATTAAAACGTGGGATTAATCTTCCCGTCGCAATATTTATTATCGTGGGGATGGTAATTGGTGCATCCATTTGGATAAATCCCGCTGAAAAGCTTAATGAAACTGGCCCCGCTATTTTTCTCTGTTATATCATTGCCGTGATCCCAGCCATTTTTGTAGCATATAATTCAGCATATTTGGGTTCGGCATTCCCAGTCGCTGGAGGGAGTTATGTGATCACTAGTCGATTAACGGGTGCGTTTGGTGGTTTTATGACCGTTTGGTTGATTATTTTAGCAGTTGGGTGTACATTATCCTACCTAGGAGCGTCTTTCGGGTTTTTTATTGGACAAGCGATCGGAATCCCAGAAGGTACAAGGATGGTATGGTTTTCTGTTTTGGTTGGTCTTGTGGTTTTGGTGGTTTTTTATTTTTTAAACTGGATACGGATTGAGATTTCAGGATTAATAGAACTTATCATCACGATTGTGGGGGATATTTTTGTTATGGTTATTTTTATTATCTCTGCGATCCCCGCATTTAAACCTTCCAATTTTGTGCCATTATTCCCAGAAGGGTTCTCTCCAGTACTTTTCACAGCATTAACATTTTATTTTGCGTATGTAGGATTTACACTGATCTTAGATGTGGCGGGTGAGGTGAAGAATCCCTCTAAAAATATTCCGAGAGCTCTCCTTATTAGCATTATATTTTTGGTGGTTATGTATACCATTCAATCGCTAATGGTGGCAGGTGTTCAACCTTATGAAAATCCTGTGGGAACTGTCGTTCAGCTAATCCTCACAGGAGGACTACTCCCTTCTGGGATGGTGCTGTTTGTCTCAATATTAATCGCTGTAGCTATAGCATCTACAATTCATCCCGCTTATATGGCGTATTCCCGGGATATTATGATGATCGCGAGGGAGGGATTATTTCCTAAAAAATTAGCAAATATTAGTGACAAGCAAAAGACCCCAATCCCAGCTCTAACAATTCTATTTATTGTTGGTGTAGTATTTCTCTTTACCTTCATTCCAATCCTTGCTCCGAGTTTTGGGGTTTATACCGCGGCTGTGCTCTTAAGTGCAATAGTCGGAGTCATTGTATTGATATTGCAAATACCTCTATCTATAGCTGCGATTATTCTCCCTAAGAAATTTCCAGAGTGGCATGAAAAGTCGGGGTTCAAACCGTCTAGAAGAACCCTAAAAATCATGGGGATTATAGGTGCGGTGCTATCGTTTGTCTTTGTTCTATTAGTTTTTACAGAACCCGAGGCGGGATTAGTCATAGCTTTAATCGTTTTTCCTTATACTGGAATAGGCGTACTTCTTTACTTTATTCAAAAAACAAGATTGAGTAAAAAAGGAATCGATTTTAAAGAAAAATTGACCGATCTACCTAAATTGCCCGAAGTAGAAAAGGAACCTATGGGAAAAATAGAAAGATTGGCTAAAGAGAAAGATTCACGATGATTATCAGAACAAATAAATTTCTTTAATTTTTTTATTTCATTGAATTCAGTTTGATCAAATACAGAAATCAAATTTAATGAGTAGACTTTTGAAATTCAGAATAAGATATATAAAGATCTCCCGCAAAATATTATTCAATTAAAGAATGAACTTTAGTGTAAAAAAAATGAGAAAAACGAAAACATATTTAAAATACATTGGGCTCATACTTGCGATAATCGTAATTTCACCAGTAGCTATAGTGGGAAGTATGCTAATCTATTGGGACATGAGACCCCCTCCCGATTTTTATGCTGACCCCGGTCTAAAATACTTAGAAACTGACAATTGGATTGCGGTACCACACGGAGATGATATAAATTATCAACATAAAAGTAATACGGATATGATCTATTATGATGGGCATTTCTATTTGATTAACCAAGAATCTAAGTGGCATTTGCAGGATCATCAAGGGAAACTCGTTATTAGAAGGAGTACAGATGCTAAGAATTGGGAATATGTGCATACAATCCAATTACCAAACACAGATGTGAGAGATCCTAAGTTTGCTAATGTAAGCGGTACATTATTTGTCTATTTTTTGCCTAATTATTTCTTCGATCCGGGACCAAACACAACATATTACTGTAAGAAACCTTATGGTTCAGATACCTGGACAGATCCAGTTGAAATGAAAGTAAATGTGAGTTATTATGATGAAAATGGAGATATTGGAGGGTATCACAAGGTTGGGGGATGGAATTTCTGGAGACCAAAGACAAATAATAATATAACTTGGTATGTTATGGCTACGGGAAGAAAAAATACTACTACAACAACTGAGCATGATTATGATGTTTCTGGAACTATTTCAGTTCTTTTCTCTTCTACAGACGGAGAGAATTGGACAGAGGTCTCCGAAGTTTATACCAGATTCGGAAATGCGGAAGTCTGTCTAGAATTTCTAGCCGACGGAAGGATTATCTCTACACATCGGGTTGGATCAATGGGGATTGAAGGATATGCGTTCGGAAATCCACACGGAGGAACAATAGTCGCAACATCCTGGGATACCACTTATACAAATTGGTCATTTGCTCCCGATTTCCAAACCCGCTTAGATGGAGCTACATTGTTTACTTTGAACAATAGTCGGCGGGTATTTGCCGCGGGAAGGAATCACTTGGGACCACGGAGCGATATGGGAAATCATTTAGCAGAAAAAAGAACAGCGATCTATGAAGTAAAAGAGGACAGACTTGTGCATTTGTTTGATCTACCAAGCCATGGCGATACTGCCTATACTGGTGTTTCGATTGTAAACGGTTCGATATATGTATGCTATTATACATGCCCAGTTGGGTCGGTGAGTGATTATCCATGGATAGTGGGGATTGCATTTTTCACGAAAACGGATATAAGAATGTCCCAACTAAATGCGACTCGATTATTAGAATATGCGGATTCAGTAGGAGGTGGCTAAATTATGTCAGATATTAAAAACGAAAAGAGAAAACCAGAAAGAGAAGGGCTTATAGAATATTATCGAAACCTAAAATTTAGAACTAAAGTGTTTATTGAGGTAATTTTGATGATAATAGTAGGAACGTTAGTGCTCTACCCTTTAATTCTATACGCCAGATTTTTCTTCATCTAACCGGAGGTTAATTAAATGGACAAATACAAACTATGGAAATATTTCAGAATAACATATTGGAGTTTCATTTTAATCTGCGCAATTGCGTTTTATATTCTTCTTATTGCCACATTGTTTTAAGTAAGTGAAAATTCTAGTTAAATAATTTTCTTTTTACTTCTTTTCTTATATATGGGTTCGAGGGACTATTTCATGTATCAGAATAAATCTAATTTTATTTACATTTATGACAAAGTTTTTCAATATAGCTATCAATTTTTAAATTGAACAAATAAATATGCGATTATTGAGTGGGATCCCTTGAAAAAATATTCTCTTCTCTTAATAATATTATTATTTGAGATAGTTATTCTAAATTTAATACCTTATAATACGTCTTGGAGTTCTATCAGAGATGATTTAAAAAATTCGGGGGATGAGACCTCTATGAATCTAACATTCCAAATTGCAGATCAAATCTATAATGGATGTGAGTATTTGATTATTACTCACGAGAATTTTGCGGAAGCTATAGAAATCTTAGCACAAGATAAGAACAAACATGGAATTTCTACTAAAATTGTGAACACATCATCAATTTGTGAAAATCCAACCCCAGAAAATATCTCTGATTTCATTAAAGAAGCGTATGAGACTTGGAACCCTCAACCAAAATATATTTTATTAGTTGGAGATGTTAATTTTATTCCTTGCCATAGGGGACGAGATTATGATGTAAGCACAGATTTATATTATGCGACTGTTAATGGTTCAGATTATTTTCCAGACTTAAATATTGGACGGTTTCCTGTTCAAAATAATGATGAATTAATGAGTATAATCAATAAGACAATAAATTATGAAGAAAATTATAACCCAAAACTACAGATATTTAGGAAAGTTCTATTAGCCGCTTACAATCAATCTGATGGTATAGATAGGTATTATATTACTACCTCAGAAAATATTAGTGAATTCTTGGAAGCCAATTCCTACTACACTACACGCATTTATTCGGGATCAGGACAGAATGGAACCACAGAAGATATTATATCTTCTATCAATGAGGGCGTTCTTATATTAAACCATAGGGATCACGGAATAGAATCTGGTTGGAGTTATCCCTCATTTACGATATCTGATATTGAGGAACTTAACAATCCTCATTTTCAACCAGTTATGTTTTCTATTAATTGCCTTAGTGGAAATTTTGGATATCATTCTGATTGTTTCGGAGAGGCGATTTTAAAAGCGGAAAATAAGGGAATAAGCGCCTTTATTGGGGCCTCAACCGTTAGTTATAGCGGGTATAATGATGAATTAAATAAAGGTTTATTTGCTTCGATTTTCCCAGGTTATTATCCCAACTATTCTAATGGAAATGTTAGTCGATCTGAAGAGATGGGAGGTGTATTAAACTTTGGAAAAATGTTTATGTATGATAAATACTATTTAACAAATGGAGAAGGCTACAGATGGTCAGCTACTGAAAAAATAACCCGCCTACAATTTGAAATTTTAAACCTTTTAGGAGATCCCGCACTAGCTATAATTGATAATATAGCCCCTGAGATTTATAATCTTTCATTGAAATCCGACATTTTAGAATTGGGGGATACTCAAAAAATAGGTTTTCATATTAGAGAAAAATTTGCTCTCGACACTGTTGAATTGAATATTAAAGACCAGACAATTATAGAAAAAAAATATAATAATTCCTTCTTTGAATGTTTCTATAAATCCCTTGAGACCGGAAACATTACCTATGATATCAAGATTAATGATACATCGGGCAATTTTATTACTCTATCTGGTTATTTTACTGTAAGAGATAATGGAAACTTGCTTAAAGATATATTATTTATTATGTTTTTATCAATTGCGACAATTATATTGATCTATCCAATCATAGATCGTTTTCTCATAAGGAAATTTATCAAAAATGATTATATATAGTTTTATAGTTCATTTTTAAATTATAATGCGATAATGTTAAATCCCTAATCAATTACTCTAATTAATGCAAAACCTATTAATTCAGTAAAATATGTATGCGCATTTCTCTTCTTCATATCTTTTTTTTGGTCTTCGTAAAAAAATTCTAAATCATCTAATTTCCGTCTTGTCAGGTCGATATCCTTTCTAAGAAAGGTGATATCTTCTTCTATTTGTTCTATTTTCTTAAGACGTTCTTGTTTTTTCTTTTCATCATCTAGCTGGTTGATATTCTTGATTTGTCGTTCTGAAGGTCTTTGGCTTTTTTTACGTATTAATTTATCCCTCAAAGTTTCTACTTTTCTTTTGAGAATTTCTTTTTTATAATTATAGATCTTTCTCTTTTTTTCTCGTTCAAATCGATATATGTTTGAATTCAAATGGAAGATTTCCTTTCTCCATTCTTTATTCATTGTTTTGGCCAATTGCTCTACTCTTTCGGTTAAAACTTTGAGATTGAATTTATTTACATCTAGATCCCGTTTTTCATCCGAGCTAAAGTGAAAAAATTTCTCAAAATTCTTAATTTCTAAAATTAAATCTTCCAGTTGATGAATTTGATTTCCATTTTCATCGAGAATAACTGGGACGAGATTTTCTTCTATTAAAAATCCTTGAAATTTGGTTCTTAAGATGCCTAAATATAGATTTTCAATATTTTTTAATTTCTCTTGGAATTCTTTAGGTAGGCTTTTCCTTTTTAAACTTAAAACTGTAAAATTTCCACCAAAATTATCACTTTTAGCATATTTTAAAATATCGTTTATAAGTGGGTGTCCAAGTGCAAAGAAATCATGTTCTTCGTTTATTTTAGCCAATTCCAAATCAAATGTGCCCTCATATTCCCGCTGAATAAGATTATTTGAATACTTTAGGAATTTCTCAGATGGAACAATATCAATCATATTTTCAGGAGAAAGGGTAGATCTATGAACTGAATTATTAAACGGCACAAATCTCCCATATTTCCCATTATCTAATAAGAAAAAGCTCTGAATAAGGTAAAATAATTCATTATGACTAAGTTTCACATCTTGGCAAGAGTTATATTTGATGAGCGTATCCATCTGAAATGATTTCTTATCTATGAGCAAATCATCTAGTTGCATTTCCATCTCATTAGCTTTCTTTATTTGAGCATCCAAATTTCGATTAAATTGTCTCAATTTTTTCTGTTTATTATCATCTTCTGTAAATATAAGCTCTTTAAAGTTCTTCTCAATCTTCCCAATTATAGGTTCTAATTTGCCAATAGACTCTTGAAATAAATTAATACGTTTATTAAGCGCATAGATAATATCTGTTTCAATGGTACCTTCCAAAAAGAAATTATAAATAAATATTTTCTCTGATTTTTGACCAATTCTATCCAATCTTCCGATTCTCTGTTCTAATTTCATTGGGTTCCAAGGGAGGTCATAATTAATTAGTGTTCTACAAAATTGAAAATTCCGACCTTCTCCACCCACTTCAGTGGATAATAATACTGAAAAAGCACTACTCTCTCTAAAACGCTCGACTGCTTCTGCTTTTTCTTGTTTATTCTTCCCACCATAAAAAGTTTCAACGAAGAATCCCGAGTTTTCTTTTATTATCCGTCGTTTTAAAAATGACATTGTATCAACAAACTGAGTAAAGATGATTATTTTCTCATTCGGATTGTTTTCATATACCTTCTGCAATAGCTCTAAAAGCTTCTCCGATTTGGAATCATAAGAAATATTACTTAATTTTTGATAAAACTCTATTAGTATTTTTTCTTGATTTTCTGAATCTATGATGCTTTTATCGGATAACTTATCGTATTCAATAGTTCCATTTTCAATATTTTCTTCCTCTAATTGAGATTCAAAATATTCGGGATCTTCGCTCTTAAGTGTTTCTAGGTAATCGAGACTGTTTGTTGTTCCTTGTATCTGTTTTAATCTTCGCTCAAGACTCTTCAGAAACGCATGTTTAGAACTCGTTAAAAGTTTTTGAAGGGTTGTGATTACAAATCCAAGACCTATATTTCTGTGTTTGAAATCTCCCGACATATTATAGATTTTGGCGAGGTATAGTCGGATTTCATTATAAATATCAAGTTCTTCTTGTCTAGGCTTTACAAGTATTGTCTTAACAATTCGTTCATTAATATAATCCTTTGATATTACATTCTTTTTTCTATTTCTTATAAGGAATTTTGAAAGTGTATGTTCCTTTTCTAAATCTTTAATTATTTTCTTCTTTTTATGGTCAGTCTTGATTAAATCGAGAATTGCATTTAAAGATTTATTTCTGGGGACATATTCAAGATCTTTAAGTAATTTAATCGTGGTTTTAACTTCAAATTTGTTTAGTTTTTCAATTTGAGATACATTTTTTATGAGAAGATTGATGAATGGCATATTTTTTCTAAAATGCTCAAAATCACTAAAATTTTCAAATGCTTCTGGATGAATCAACTCAATTAATGAGAAAAGTTCAAATGAATGCAATTGTAAGGGTGTTGCGGTTAATAATAATAATGATTCTGTGGTGTTTGCTAAATTTTTTGCTAATTTATAATTTAATGTCTCTCTATAATTACCCGTTGATTTATTGAGTAAATACCTTCTTAAATGGTGAGCTTCATCAAAAATTACAATATCCCAAGAAATCTGAGATAATTGTTTGATATATTTTGGATTTCGGGCGAATTGAAGCGAACACATGATTAGATTATCATAATAAAAAGGGTTTTTTAAAAAATTGGGGCTTTTGTGACTTCCTTTTTTGGTTAATTTCTTAATTTTCCTGCCATCATACATTTTAAAATCAATATTAAATTTGTTCGAAAACTCAAATTTCCATTGATTAATAAGGGTAGCAGGAGTTATGATTAAAATTCTTTCTGCTAAATTCCGTGCCATCATTTCTTTTATATAAATACCTGCTTCAATTGTTTTTCCTAAACCAACTTCATCAGCGAGAATCATTCTTGGGAAGGATTTCTCTGATAATCGATGCGCTACATTGATTTGATGAGGCATTAATGAAAGTCTGGAGTTAGTGATACATTTGATTTGGTGTGAAGTATAATATGAATAAAAAAGGGATGCCCAATATTTAATGAGAAATTTTTTTGGAGCGACTAACTTTTTTTGGAAGATTTGGTCTTTAGAACTTTCAAAAATTGGCGATATGATTTCATTTTCATACATTTGAGACTTTTTACCATCAGAAAACAAAACTTCATAAGAGATTTCTCCCCCTTTCATGGAAAAATCGGCTGAATTAATTACGCCAATCCCTTCGTCTGTCTTGATTTTCTTATTTGTATCAAAAATATAGTGAACAAGATCAACGGGGTGAATTATCTTAATTACACCATCTTGAAACTGTACTTTAAATTTCTCAATAAAATAGGTGTCTTCTTCTTCTAGAGATTTGGAAGCGGGAATTTTTATTTCTTTAATAATTTTTCCTATACCCAGTTCTGGATTCAACCTATATATAACCCAGTTGTTTCGGGTAAATTTTTGCCCGGGGCAATAAACATTATAACATTTAGAAAATTTTGAGTCTAAATTGTTCCCACAGAAGGGACACTCTTTTGATTTATCAATTATATTTTCTTGCAGATTTTCAGTCATCTCTTATTACTAAATGAAAGTGTTGAGCTTTTAACTTAAATTTGATTCTTATACCGTAAAATTAATAATCATTCATCGGAAATGAATTTGACTGATTTATTATGTTAAATAAAAATCAATATAAAAAAGAAGATTCAAATCTAAAATTGGACCTCGTCTCACTTAATTTGACAAGCTTAAATACAATTTAAAAATAGATAAAGACGAATGGTGTTCATTTTCATATAATTTTTCTTGAAAAGGTAATTCTCTCCCTGATTTGATCACATTAAATGTGGAATGAAAACTATTTAACAATTGAAAAGATGGAGAATGGTTATGAATTGATGGCTTAAAAAGGAGGAACTAATTGTAGATTTCATTTTGTCTTATATTTATCAACCTTAAATGTTTTATAGTCTATAATAACAATTTTTTATTCATTCTTTATAGAGTAGAATACAGGATACAATAATGCCCCCTTTTTTCTTTACTACAAAATTTCCATAAGTATCTTTCTGTAGAGAGTCATAATTATCCAGAATCTCGATAACTAGTTTTTTCGATATATTTCTACTATTTAATCTCTCTAAAGCATGTTTTGTGAATTTAATTAGCATTTTACTAAGTTAGATACGATTTCATCCTCATTCATCAATATTAGATTATTAAGATTAAGGTTTTTTTGAGTAAAATTGAGAATCTCAATTCCAACTATTTTTCCCTTATTATCATAATCTACCAATATATCCTCAGAAATTTCTTCCGTAGTGTAGATCTCTTGATAAGTTAAACGAAAATAAAGTGCATTCGCAACTTTATCATAATTAAAATCCATATTTTATAAAAAGATTTTTTGCTATATAATTTTCCTTTAATCTATGCATTCTTAGGCATTTTTTTAATTAATTTTAATGATTTCTCAGATATTTATCATTAAGAAAATCATCGATGAACGCTGAGAAAATGTTCTCATTTATCAGTTTTTCTTTCTTAAATTGAACCTATAATTGTCTATAATTAAATTTAATACAATCACTTGGCTGATGAAAAAATTTCGAAAGAGAAAAATAAGAAGAGTTAATTTTTTATACGTTTCAAAATGAAACTACTTAGGTTTTTCTAAACACATATATTGCCCATCCCAACGTGTCTCGCTCCCAGGTTAGATATAGATATTTTTCTTTATTTAATTTGGTTAAAAGTTCGGGAATATCGGGATCGTCCGGATTTGTTTGGACATATTTATCTGTTGCGTACCATTGAAGCCCGAGATATCTATCCCATTCGTCAGGGTTACTCACGAAGGTGTAAAGTAGATTTAGACCGAGATTTTCTCCAATTTGTACATTCCCAAAATGCGTACTGTAGCTTTCATATTTAACTTCCGAAAGGTTAAAATATTCTTTTGGGGGCTTAGAGATCCAAAAAGGTTCTCCCACTACGATGAGACCTTTACTTTTGGTATTACTCATTAAATATTCAAGCGTACCCTCATGTCCGTTATAAATCCAACTGGCACCTAGACAGCATGTGAGGTCGAAGCTGTCTGGGGAATCGGGCTTATAATCGGCACCATCCATTTCAATCAGTTGTAAATCGGCATTCGGAACACGCTCTTTCACTTTTGTTTTAGCATCACCGAGATGGTATGGTGAAAGATCAACACCTATTGCGGACACATTATACTTTTCGACAAGCCGAATCAGGAATTCACCTTTACCGGTGGCAATTTCTAATACTTTCGAGCCCGGTTCTAATTTCATAAGATCAATTAGCATATCCAATTTTTTTTCGCTGGTAGGATTGCAGATAAGATGCTCCTTGTGCGTCACATCGTAATATTTCCAAAATTCCATTTTTATCAACTTTTATAATTTAAGTTAACAATTGATTGTAGTACTCTAAAGAAAAAATCCTTTTCGAGTTCATTTTTAGCTGTGTTAATTACTGAAACAAATCCAGAAAGATTTTTCCATTATGAAACACAAGTCCGTACTTTTTTAGTTTGTTTTCTTTATGCTCTTGACTGTTTGTTGGATTGAGAGAAAACATAGCATTTCGAGCATTTATTAGTATAACTCGTGATAAACCTATAGTAATCTCGCAATTACTACATCTACTTGTATTTAGAGTCCAATCGATCATCTTTCTAATTATATTTCCATCGAAATCCATAAATGTATTGATACTAGCATAATAAATTATTCTATTTTATTCTCCATATTCTGGGTATAAAATCAGTTTTGAAGCTAATTGAGTCTTTAGGGTTAAAAATCAGATAAATAAATTCAAAAAAGGCTTAGTAAAAATTATTAGTTATTGAGCTCAGAGAGTTATTATTGTATTTTAGCTTTTTCGGATAATAATTCCATGATTTTTTCACAAATATAGTTATAATCAGAAATATGGTCAACATTCAAGATATCTATCGATTCAATGATATCAGAATCCTCATAATGATGGTAATGGACCTTTATTTTTGGATTATTATCTTTTAGCTCCGAGATAGTTTTCTCATCAAAAGTGTTCCTGAAGACCTCAGAACTTTTTTCTACTTCGAATTTGTCAGGGTTTACAAAAGTTATATTCACACGATTGAAATCCAAAAAATTAACAATACATAAAAGTTGGTCATCACTAGAATAAAATTTTCTCTCAATTTTGGAAGTTATAACTGATTCCCTGATATTTGAGAGGAGATCCATTACTTTATTGGTAATGTAATTGTATTCTTCAATTGATTGGAGATTGGAGAGAAGTATAAATTCGATAAAATCTGTGTCTTCATAAAAATTTAGCTTAATTTCCAAATATTCGTTTTTAGAGGCCAAATTATTATTTATTTCTTCTAAAAATATTGTTCTATATGAATCGGATTTATCTGAAATTTGGAGGATCTCTGGATTATTGAAAGTAATCCTCACATCTGAAAAATTGAAATAATCGAGAGTACATAATAATTCATTATCTTGAGAATAGAATCTCCTTTGAATTGAAGAAGACATTTTTTTACCCTTCTATTAATTTGTTTTTTATATTATTTTAATAAAAGAACGAGTTTTTGAATCTTTGTTTTGAAAAGTATTAATGAAAAATATTGGGTTTAATCTTTAAAAAATCACTGATATTGGGAGAGTAATTTTAAAACTAAATAGTTATATTAAAAATTCAAAATAGATTCTAATAACTAACTAGAGATTATAACCTTCATTTAATTTTAAAGCTGATTAGAATACTATGAGTGAAAATTTATCGAGTAGCGTGCTTGTGATAGGAGGCGGTATCGCGGGAATACAAACTAGTTTAGATTTAACTGAATTAGGATTTAAAGTTTATTTAGTAGAAAAGAAATCAACCATTGGTGGTGCGATGGCACAATTAGATAAAACCTTTCCCACGTTGGATTGTAGTCTATGTATTCTTGCCCCCAAAATGGTTGAAGTATATAGAAATCCCAATATTGAATTATTGACTTATTCTGAAGTGAGAAAAATTGAAGGAGAGACTGGAAATTATAGCATTACGGTGGAAAAAAAACCACGGTATGTCAACGAAGATATCTGCAAAGGTTGCGGAGATTGTGCGGCGGTTTGTCCTGTGCAAGGTTTACCTCATGCATTTGACTATAATTTAAAATCGCATGCCGCAGCCCATATATCCTTTCCTTCTGCAGTTCCACCAGTCTATTTGATTGATGAGACAAAATGTCTAAAATTAAATTATGGCATTTGTGGATTATGTGAGCAAATGTGTAGTGCCGATGCTATTAATTTTTCTCAAAAAAAAGAATTTAAAAGCATCAATGTAGGGGCTATTGTCATTGCGACGGGTTGGGAACAGCAAATGCCTGATGTTTATGAAACATTAGCGGGTGAATCTGTAAATGTAGTATCAAGCATGCAATTCGAGCGCCTTCTCTCAGCTAATGGTCCAACTGGGGGTGAATTAATCCGATTAGATGATAAAAAACATCCTCATAAGATTGCGTTTCTTCAATGTATTGGTTCACGAGACTTTCATCATCCAGAATGTAAAAAATATTGCTCATCTATTTGCTGTATGGCAGCTGCAAAACAAGCAATTGTTACTAAAGAACATGCTCCAGATACCGAATGTGTTATTTTTAACACAGAATTACGTGCTAAAGGCAAAAATTTTTATGAATTTATCGTTAAGAGCAAGGAAGAATACGGAGTGGAATATGTAAATGGTACAGCTTCTATCGTTAAAAAAAATCCAGAGAATGGTAAATTAACGTTATTTTATGAAGATATTGAAAGAGGTATAGTAGAGAATGATGATTATGACATGGTCGTATTAGCAAGCGCCCTCTTTCCCAATAAATCATATTATGATTTACTAAAATGGTTGAATGTTGATTATAATGAATATGGTTTTATACGCGAAGATTTTCTTTCAAAATGTGAGGATAGAAACATTTTCTTTGCGGGATATGCCAAAAATCCTAAAGATATCCCTGTCTCAGTAGCTGAGGGAACAGCTTGCGCTGCTAAGATAAGTGAAAAATTACATCCCGTTAGATTTAATAATATAAAAGAAGTAGTTTATCCCCCAGAAATTCCCGTCGGTGTAGAGGACGAACCTAGAGTGGGAGTTCTAATTTGTCAGTGTGGTATTAATATTGGAGGCATTGTGGATACCACTGCCGTGGTGAATTATGTTGCCAACTTACCCTATGTCGTTCACGCTGAAGAAAATATGTATTCTTGTAGCTCGGATTCTCAAGAGAGAATAAAGGAAATGATAGAGGAGTACAAACTAAATAGGTTTATTGTAGCATCTTGTACTCCTCGAACACATGAACCCTTGTTTAGAAATACCCTCAGGGAAGCGGGATTGAATCCATTTTTATTTGAATTAGTAAACATTCGGGACCAGAATTCCTGGGTTCATCAAGATCAACCAGAAAAAGCGACTAAAAAGGCTTGTGACCTAATTAGAATGTACCTTGGAAAAGTAGTAAATCTTAATCCTCTTGAGAAAATTAAAGTGAAAGTAGAAAAATCAAGCCTTATTATTGGGGGAGGTGTTGCGGGAATCTATACAGCGCACAATTTATCAAATCAAGGATTTAATGTGTATCTCGTGGAGCAAAGCTCACAGTTAGGAGGAAAATCCCTAGATTTTATTGATTTGTATGATCTCGAGATTACCAAAAATGAAATTATAGAATTGATTGAAGAATTAAAAAATAAGCCTAATGTTCAAATCTTTACTAACACAAACATCGTTGATGTAAATGGATATGTTGGAAATTATAAAGTGAAAACAAATAACAATCAAAATAATTCTGACATAAAGGAGTTTACAGTTGGAACGATTGTTGTAGCAACGGGTACAAAGCAATCTGAAACAGATAGGTGGAAAGAAGTAATTCAAAAATATCCAGATAGAATATTGACTCAAAATGAATTAGAAACCACTAAAAATGCGGATTTGCCCAGCTTTGATGATGCAACAATAATATTATGCGTTGATCAAAGGAGAAATGAATTCAATAGTGAAGAAGCAATTAAAACATATTGTAGCAATATTTGTTGTAAGGTGGCTTTGAAAAATATAGAAAAATTGCTTTCAATTAATCCAGAAGCTAATATCCATGTATTATATAGAGAATTACAATTCTCAGACCTAAACGCAGAAGGTTTATGGCGTGAATTAAGGAAAAGAGTTTCATTTGAAAGATATCAATCCATAAAGGATATCAAATTATCACTTAGCAATGGGGCATTTAATGTCGATTACCGAAATCTTGGTGCGAATTGTAATGTTGAATATGATTCTGATTTGTTAATTCTTGCTACTCCTGAAATCCCTAGCAAAGGAACTGGAGAGTTAGCAAAGATGCTTAAAGTCCCAACCACTAAGGATGGATTCTTTTTGGAGGCGCATGTAAAACTTCGACCAGTAGATTTTGCTACAGATGGAATTTTTTTATGCGGAGATGCGCATTGGCCGAAAGGAATTGATGAAGCAATTACACAAGCGTATGCTGCAGCGGGAAGGGCGGCCTCATTAATGGTTAAAGGAGAAGTAGAAACAGAAGGAATCACTTCTTATGTTAATGAATCTAAATGTATAGGGTGTGGGGTCTGTGCTGAAATATGTCCCTATAATGCAATTGAAATGAAAGAAATAAGTAAAAAGGTCGGTCTTTATGAGATTTCTGAAAAAAAGGCCCATATTATTAGCGCGGTCTGTAAAGGATGCGGGGCATGTGCGGCAGAATGTCCATTAGGCGCAATTAATCAGAGGCATTTCAGCAAATTCCAAATTAAAAAACAAATTGAGTTGTTGCCCGGTATTAATCTAGAATCATGTAAAATGCCAGAAAAGTGAAAAGAGAATGACTGAAACTAAATTAAAAAAGAACGAGGAATTTAATCCTGAAATATTAGTCTTCTGTTGTAATTGGTGTAGTTACGCGGGGGCTGACTTGGCAGGAGTTTCTCGTTTCCAATATCCCCCGAGTGTGCGGATTGTTCGAGTGATGTGTTCCGGAAGAGTAGAACCGTCATTTATTCTTGACGCATTCAAAAGCGGAATAGATGGAGTATTAGTAACGGGATGTCATATCGGCGATTGTCATTATATTAGCGGGAATGAATTAACTAGAGAACGCATGGAACATATGAAAACCTTATTGAAAAAAATTGGAATCGAACCCACCCGATTTCGTTTGGAATGGATATCGGCAAGTGAGGGAAAACAATTTGCTGAATTAATCCGTGAATTTAATGATACCATCTTAAGCTTAGGACCATCGCCATTTCCAAAAAAATTAGGCGAAATACAAGTTAAACAAGAATAAAGGGTGAAAAAATGACAGAATCAATAAGTAAAAAGGAAAAAGATGACGTCAAAACCTTTAAAGACTTAGAAAAAAAAGTAATTCAAGAGCGTTTATGTTGCGCATGCGGAGCATGTGTGGCCTACTGCGAAAGTCAGAGTTTTGATGTAATTGAAATCGACGGATATACTCCTAAATTCAAATCTAAAGAAAATGAAGATAATTGCACTGAATGCGGACTATGTTATTATATCTGTCCTCAAAGCGGGACATTGGAAGACTTAATTGCTCAAGATTTAGATATTCAAGATGAATTGGGCCATGTGAATGATATTATAGCTGCAAAAACAACAAAAGAGGCAATTGAAAAGGTCGGGCAAGATGGAGGTATCGTCACTACAATTTTATATTACTTATTTGAGAAAAACCTAATTGATGCTGCTGTAGTCTCTGAACATGACGAAGAGTTACACACGATACCGAAATTGATTTTCGATAAGGAAGATCTTCTGAAATCAGCAGGCACAAGATATTCTATCTCGAGTCAAATTATACCCTTGAAGGATCTCTACAATATTCCTCTGGAAATTCAAGAAGAGAAGGGTATCTATGACATCGATCAAATGCGAGTCGCTTTTGTAGGAACACCATGTCAAGTAAAAGCCTTACGAAAGATGCAATATCTCAGTATTAAACCAGCTCACGTAATTAAATATGTTATTAGCCTATTCTGTTTTGAAAATTTTGATTATTCCACGCTTTACGGAACTATTGAGAAAAACAAGGGGATTAAACCTTCTGAGATGAAAAAAACGTTCATCAAGAAGAATTTTTACATTCAAAAAACGGATGATGAGATGATAGAGATCGGTATTAAGGATTTGGATCCAGCTGTTCGATCCCATTGTAAACTGTGCGATGATTTCACGGGACGCTATTCGGATATCAGTGTCGGATCTACGGGTGCACCTGAAGGATATTCGGTAACTATCACCAGGAACAACACTGGACAGAAATTGATCGATTCATTATTATCTGGAAATTATATTGACCAATATATTCATCCCAGAGATGAGGAGTCTGCTTGGAAGGAAAAGCGCAAGGAGATCTTTAAAAAAATGATTTCAAGAAAAGCAAAATGATTTTTTAATACTCTTACCATAATTTTTAAACTCGTTTTCTTATATTTTCCATAAAAGATAATTCTTTCTTAATTTGATAGATTGGATCTAACTGGGAATGTTGATTATTAATGAGAGAAGATATTAATAATGTGGCTCTTGATGATAAAACACAAGCAATTCCATTCACCGCAAGACTTATGGCACATTATCGAGCTAAAGAATCAGAATCAGAAAATCCTTTGCTTATCGATCCCTATGCTGAACATTTAGCGGGAGATTTAACAGATTATTTCCGAACTCACGGACGTTATTCTAAAATGGATTATGGTATAGTGCGGTCTCATTACATTGAAGAAAAACTATTAAAACCGTGGTGTCACCAAGAGGATGAATCCCAAATCGTACTTCTAGGAGCGGGTTTAGACACCAAAGCTTATCGTTTTGAGCCTCTAAAGAAAAAAAAGCATCATGTTTTTGAGGTTGATCTCCCATCAATAAATAATTATAAGAATGATTTGTTAAAAGATGAGAAGTCATTTTGCCCTTTAACAAGAATATCGGCAGATCTCAGCGCTCTGAATTGGATGGATATACTCCTTAAAAATGGATTTCAAAAAGGCATTCCAACCTTTTGGATCATGGAAGGTTTAGTCTATTATCTGGAAAAAGCAAAAGTGAGTACTCTTCTCAAAAAGATCAATGAGGTCAGCGCTCATAGGAGTAGACTGTTTACGGATTTATGTATTCCAATCTATGCAGAAATCCAAATAGGTCCCTTCTCAAAACATTTTAAATGGGGGCTTGAAAAAGATAAGATTTGCGAGTTTTTTGCGCAAACTGGATGGAAAGTTGAATGGGACTGGGCAGATAGTCACGATCAAGGACGTGATGTCGGTCAGAAAGGTTTATATTTCATAGTTGGAGTAAAAAAGATTTGATATTTTTGTAAGCTATGTATGCTAAATCCATGTTCAGCATTTTCAGAGGGGTTCGTGAATAATTATTCTGAAGTGAATGACCATACATAACGATCTCTCAGCTCCTCCATATATCAATATTAAATATCATTCTAATATTTTAATTAATATCTTTAAATATATTAAAATGTAATAATAACTCAACAGATATAAGAGAAAAGAATTACGCACTATATAGGCACGAAGGTTATATCAGTTAATAAATAAACTAATAAATTCCTATTCTCTTATATAAAATGAAGATATTCTATAATTAAATATACTATAAACTACAAATAAATGTGAATATAGTAATATGACCGAAGCAAAAAAAACAGAAGTAACTATTCCAGAGGAAGTGGAAGGATATTCACAGATTCGATTAGACGTTGATTTGACCACAGGGAAGGTAACGGAGAGTAAATTGTCCAATGAATTCGTGGCTAATTGGATTGGAGGGTATGGGTTTGGGGCAAAAGTATTATGGGATGAGTTGGAACCAGGAGTAGATCCATTAGGTCCCGATAATATATTTGTATGGTCTATTGGTCCGTTTCCGGGAACAATTTTACCTACGAGTTCCAAATATGGGGTATTCGCGAAATCACCCTTAACCAATATGTTCGGAATGGCTATCTCTTCAGGTTCGGTAGGTGCGCAAGCCAGACGAGCCGGCGTTAATATGATAGTATTTAAGGGAAAAGCACCCGAGCCAACAGTGTTCGTTGTTGATGATGATGATAGATATTGTATGCCCTGTGAAGATTTAGTTTGGGGGAAAGGATGTTGGGATACAGAAGAGATTCTTCGAGAAGAATTTCAAGATCATCGATTAGCTGTTATGGCAATTGGTCCCGCAGGAGAACGTATGAGCAATATGGCATGTATCACGAACGATCGTAATAGGCAGGCAGGAAGAACTGGTATGGGAGCTGTTATGGGTTCCAAAAACTTAAAGGCAGTTGCGTTTAGAGGAACTAAACCCATTGCCGTCGCAAAACCGAAAGAATTTTATCAATTAGCAAAAAAGCTTATAAAGGTCGCTAATGGCCCCGCTACTTCAAAATATCGAGATTTAGGAACTCCAGCGGGGTTAACCAGCTATAATAAATTGGGTATGATGCCCACTTACAATTACAGAGAAGGAACATGGGACAAGATAACAAACGGTGAATTTACGGGAGAAACTTTAAACGATGAATGGGTTGTAAAGAAGGTTGCTTGCTCGCAATGTTCTGTTGCGTGCGATCATTTAGCACGAGTACCACGAAGCCATCCAGATTATCCAAATCTTGTCGCAAGTGTCGATATCGAGCTTTTATATGGATTTGGAACAGGAACGGGCTGTGCTGATTGGCCAACGGTATTTAAATGTATTACATTATGTGATGATTTAGGGATTGATGCGATCTCAGGAGGAGTCACCTCCGCGATGGCTTGTGAATTATATGAGGAGGGCCTTATCACCAAGGATGATTTAGGGTACGAATTACCATTTGGATCCACGAAAAACTTAGTTAGATTTACCGAAGAGATGATCAGAGGCGAAGGATTCGCAGGAGAAATTTTTGGTGATGGTACATTAATGGCTGGAAAGCGCTTAGAGGAAATGGGTCGAAAGAATGCCGGTTATTATGGAATGCATATTAAAGGATTAGAAATGCCTGCTTTTGATCTGCATGGGATGACTTCCTTTGCGGTCGGAGAGAGTGTTTCTATCCGAGGTGCTTGCCATCTGCGAAATGGAGCCTATGGACTAGACGCAAAAGGTAAATTTGACCGCTTTGCCTATGACAAGCCAATTGAGCGAGGTAATGCGATTATTGAGGTGGAAGATATTTATGCTGTCATCGACTCTTATATTATCTGCAAGTTTACCCGTGGAGTCTATGAAGATGACGACGAGATGGCAAAGGTTTATGAATTGGTAACTGGAATTCCGCATGATGGAACTTCAATGGCGCAACGTGGAGCCGCTATCTTGAATTTGTCCAAATGCTTCAATATTCGCGAAGGATGGACACGCGATGATGATCATCCTCCAGAGCGATTCTTTAAAGAAGCGCATACAAAAGGACCTGCAAAAGGAGTCACTTTAGAAGAGAAAGGATATCAAAAATTACTGAGTGGATATTATGAAGCCCGAGGGTGGGACCCTGAGACTGGTATCCCGACCGATGAAACCTTGAAGGATTTAGGATTGGATTATGTTATTGGAAATTTAGAGCCAGCAAAGAAAAAAGGAGGTAAGAAATAGACAATGTCAAAAGCTAGATCGAAGATTAAGAAGCGCGGCGGAAAAATGCATCAATTCATTATGGTCGACCCAGATCTCTGTACTGGATGCGAAACATGCGAATCAGTGTGTTCCTTCGTTCACGAGGGAGTATTTAATCCGATTAATGCCAGAATCCATCGCGTCCGGGTGGAGCCCGTCTTCAATATCGCATTAGCATGCCAAAAATGCGAAGATGCTCCTTGCGTTCGGAGTTGTCCCGAAAAAGCGTTAGAACGTGATGAAGAGACAGGGAGTATCATCGTCGATGATGATAAGTGTAATGGGTGCGGATTTTGTATCCGAGCGTGCGATTTCGGTGTGATTTCGTTAAATATTAATTCGCAAAAGGCATTAGTGTGCGATTTATGCGAAAATATGAAAGAAGAATTTATCGATCCTGAGGTCGGTGAACCAGAGCCTCAATGTATATTAGTCTGTCCAAAAGAAGCGATATCCTTAAAGAATGTCGAGCAGATCGGTGAGGAAACCAGATTAGACGCTGTAAAACGCCTTTTTGGTGAACAACTCGAAGAATACGAAAGCTAATTTTTTCCTATTTATTTCTTTTATTTTTTCTATCATTTTTTCTTATGAATTAAGCGTAATGTTATTCTATCTGTGAATTTCTAATTTAATTAAGAAAATGTATTAATCCATAGAATAACCTTAATAGGTTTAATCTTCTGTTTTTAAATTTTAATTATGAGAAAATTAACCCCGAGTCCATCCACTTTCACAAAAAGTAAATAGAATAAAAGTGAAAAGAAAAAAGCGAGAAAAAGATGGTTAACCCGTTTTACTACTTGGAACGTGAATATCTTAAATCTCTATTTATTGTTTATTAATTTTTTGTGTGGTACATTACTAAGATACTGAGTTTAATAGAAGGAGCCTCGTTTATTATAACTATCGCGAGGAGCTTTCTCGGTTACCTCAACATCGACGGCTTGTGGACCTTTTTTTCCTTCGGTGACCTCGTATTCTACTTTGTCTCCCTCATAGATAACCTTAAAACTATTATCTTCACCGGCTATGCCTGTATAATGAACAAACACATCATCTCCACCGTCGTCTGGTGTGATAAAGCCGTATCCTTTCTTACTGTTGAACCATTTTACGGTTCCTTGGCTCTTGGCCATAAAATCACTTCTTTATATTTTATTGCGAATTAATTTTGTAAATAAATTAAATGATATCGTTAGATACCTTAAAGAATTATATACTTAAAAAATTAAAAAATCTTTCCTTTCTTGTACTATTTCTGAAGTAATTTGAATGATTGAAAGGAGTATATCAGAGGCAAATTATATAAAACTATATTTTCCCTGAAATCATTGCTGATATAATAAAAATTATATTTTTATGTAATGAAGAAATCTTCGATAGAAATATTGAACATTCAGAATCACTGAGCGGGATATCATATATATTTTCGTAAATCTTTCAATCGATTTCGCAAAGTTACCTCAGTAATTCCCGCTATATCTGCCATCTCAGACTGCGTCCTTTGATCGGGTGTGGATTTAGCCGCCATATAAAGCGCGGCGGCTGCAAATCCCCGCGGATCTTTTCCTCCCGTTTGCATATGAGCTTCAACAGTTTTCTTCAATAAGTCATATGCTTTTTTTTGGATTTGAAGCGACATATCTGCCTCGTTCCCGAATCGGTATATCAATTTTTTAGGTGTGATTGGATGATATTTTAATCCTAACTCTGGGAGAACTTTCTTAATAATCAACCCTAACGATTTTATAACTTTATGTCGGGAAATCATCATCGCGTCGCAAATCTCGTCCAATATTCGCGGATATTCATGTACTCGTATAGCAGCATAAAGAGCGGCTGCAACAAATCCCTTGATAGTCCGACCCAGTGTCAATTGTTTTTTTGCCGCTTCAGCGTATATTTTCCATGCGGTTTCTTCGATATATTTAGGAATATTCAACATAGAGGTGAGCATTTTTAGCTTTGGTCGTGCCTCCCAGAAATTTCTCTCTATACTCGATACGAGAGATTTTTGAATTTTTGATAAGCGTGAAAACAGAGTTTTACGTTCTGGACTCATCCTATCCTCTTTTGTTGCTGAAGGAATGGTGGTTCGAGGTCCAAAACGCCTCCATCGAGGTTCGGTTATTCTTCTCTTCTCAACCTCTTCGGCTGTATAGGCTCTCCTCTTCAAAGCGACGATATCACGTTCATGTACGGTTCCGCAATGAACGCATACAACTTCTCCTTTTTTATTTTCAACACGCGGGTCTTCACAACAGGAGCCCTCTACTGGTATCTCTTCACGATCTTGTTTTCTTTTTTCCTTTGGTTTGTGAATTCTTGATTGATTCATGATTATGGATGCTCCTAAATGATTAGTTACGAATAATCTTTGAATAAAATAAGGATTACTTTAACCCGTATTCTATATATCTCGTTTTTGTTATTTAAATCTAAAGCTTAAAACTTATAAACAAACAAAGGTATTTTCACAAATAAGCAACAATTCATTGAAAGGAGAAGACTACAAAAATGAGTGAAGATTGCATTTTTTGCAAAATTGTGAATGGACAAATTCCCTCAAAAAAAGTATTCGAAAACGATACAAACATAGCTTTTCTCGATATACGGCCCATATCTACTGGACATACCGTTGTGATTCCCAAGAAACATTATTCGACGATAGAAAAGCTTCCCGATGAGGAAGTAGGGAACTTATTCAAAGCTGTAAAGCGAGTCGCCTTGTTGCTCCACGAAAAACTGGAGATCGATGGATATAATATTGTGCAGAATAACTATAAAGCTGCCGGACAGGTAGTAGAGCATTCCCATGTGCATATTATCCCTCGCAATAAAGGGGACAGAAAAATCGAGCTCAATGTTCCTAAAGAAGGCGCAAGTGAGGAACAATTAGATCAAGTTTTAGAAAAAATAATGGCTTAATATTTATTTTCTTCTTTTCTTGATGATATAGAATCCGAATAGGAGGTTTCATATTGTAACATCTATAAATCGTTGAAATCATAGTAAAATTTGTGTTTATAGAAATTATAAAATCGTACAAAAAGAATCAAGGAAAAAACGGTGTAAAAAATATTAAGGGCAGGAATTTGCAAAATAAAAAAGAAAAACGCTGGAAGCAAATCCCATATATATATATCCATTAAATTGACAATTTTTTTGGTTTGGTCTAAATTTAATTTTGCATTATTGTAAATTTGTGGATGAAAGTCTTCAAACGTATATAAATTTTCATTCAGTCGTCCCATAGAAAGAAGAATGAAAGGAAATGAGATAATATATTGATAAGACCAGACATCTATATACACGAGTATTGGAATAAATAAAGCCAAGGAGAATAATTCCGGTAATAATTTGTTTTTATTATAATTTTTCAAATATTGATTAAATACCAATAGAAAAAAAGGTACCAAAAAGATTATCATAATGAGCATAGGAGAAATGTGTATTTCAAAGAACCCGAAACTATTGATTACCATACGAGTTATGCTGATTGAAAATGAACATTCCAAATAAGAAAAACCACCTTCTAAATTAAGAATGAAAAAGTCTGATAAAATTTTAGGTTGTATTAGGAAAAAAAAACCATTAATAATGATAATTAAAAAGACCCCCAATAATCTGCTAATATTAATCTTTAGATCGGAATTTTGCAAGGAATAGATTAAAACAAAAGGTAGGATAATAAATAGAGTTAATTTAAAACTAGATGCAATTCCTAAACATAGTCCGCCCATAAGATTATATAAAAACCTCTTTTTTGGTTTTCTTTTAGAGCTTTCAAAAAAATAGAGAGTAATTAAAAGTAAAAAGGCAAGATATGGGTTCGGTTGACCTTGTACATAATCTATCACATGCGCACCAAATACCAAATATGCAAATAATAAGGAATAAAAATATTTATCAAGAGATCCATTTTTACTATAGAAATGTTCATATAGATAAGTCATTAAAATAACGACCAAAAGATTTATAATTAGTTTGAAAATCGCATTTAGTACAAATGCAATTTCAATAGGAAATAAAGATAAGAATGAATATAATAGCGCAGAAAACGGTAAATATCTAAAATAAACTCCTGGATATGAGGAAAGGTTGTAAAGGTTATTCAGATCAGAGAAAATCAAGTTTCCAGATCTATAAAATGCGGGAAAATCAAAATAATGATACTCAGTAAACACAAAGTTTAGTCCAATGATCAACCCAGCCATGAAACTAATGGAATGGAGGCATAAGCCAATCTTTATGTACTTATTTGATATTAGACAAGTTGTATATCGTTTAAATGTTTTTAAGGAGATCATGAAATTCCGACGAATGCCTATCTAAATAGTATATATTCATTTAAAATATGTTCTTAATTAATTATGAAATAAATAAGAGTTTTTGGAATTTACCTAAGTATTCATTTTTCGAGTTTTTATCAAGGTTTAATACTCTCCGGGTGTCCGTACGCACCAGATCTTCTTTGTCCTCTCCTTTGGTCTTAATGCTTTAATGCATACTCCGAGAATAACGGTTGCAGTTCCGATAGTATATATCTTTTGTAGGATCTCGGTTTTTTTTTTTATGTATGAGATATAAACCATAGAAAGAGGGATAAACTGTCCTGATTTGACTAAAGAATTGGTAAATATAGTTTACCTATATTATGTTCAAAATTCTCAATTAATATAAAAAAAAGTTTAGACATATTCATTTTTTATCCTTGAAATTGCTATAAGAATCATAATCATAATTCCTAGAAGGATGAAAGTATAATTAAGATTCCACATCACCAAATATCCAATTAATGGGTATAGAATAGCTCTTAATAGACTTCCAGCCATATTAATGGTACTAAGAATAGTTGCACGATTTATTGATTCGATCTGAAAATTTATCCCTTTTACAAATAAAATCTTGCGAGAAAACCCAAAGCCAATTACTATTAATATAAGAGCAATTGCTAATGGGATGTATGAAATAAACGCCATGAAGATAAATGCAGTTGCAGGTATTAAGGTATATATTTGGATGAAAAGTTTCTTATTGGAATACTTTTTCTCTACTTTTGGAACTATATTAAATACCAAAATTTGCATTACGGTCATAGCTGCACTTATGAAACCATAAAACGTTATTGCAACTCCAATTTGTTCTAAGTACACTTGATAAGTCCATAAAATAAAGAAAACTAACGCATCCACGGAAACGAACTCTAAAGCTAATATTCTTAAAGTCTTATTCGTCTTTAATGCCAGAAAACCAGATTTAATTATCTTTAGATAGGTCTGTGTTTCCTCTTCCCTTTGTTCAAAGTGGTTTGGCTCGATGATACTAGCTGAAATAATGGTTGCTATGGCAAATGGGATGGCCATACATAATACGACCGCCGGAAGTGAAATTATTGTACCTATTAGAGAACCAATTGGAGCAGATATACCGATGCCCACGAGCATGGCAGTTTGTAGTCTTGCTGATTTTTTTGAAATTAGATGTTCCTGATCGAGTTTTTTGAGGGTATCAAACAGAAGAGATTCGTCAGTTCCTGATATAAATGCTGCGGATAACGCCCAAAAGGTTTCCCCAATAAAGAAGATTACGATATTAGCATAACTAATGTAAATCAGAACAGCAATAATATTCGAAACGCCCCCTAACAGCAAAGAAAATTTTCTGCTAATATAATCTGAGACTGCTCCACAGGGAATTTCAAAAACCATGATCATCATCGTAAAATAACTTTGAAGATACATAATCTCGACAAACTGAAGGTTCCCCCAATTTAGAAAAAATGGGATAAGCACTCCCGAAATCATATGAAACCATATAAATACTTCAAATAAATATAATTTCCACTGATTTCTCTTCAAGCTTTTTGTATTAAACATATTTTCTTTTTCTTCTCCTACATTTTATTTGTTATCTTAACTATAGGTTTTTTCCCTCTATTATAGAGAGATTGATAGACTTCCTTATAGCAAAATATCGTTTCTGTTTATATTATATAAAGACAAATAATGGGTTCTGATATGTCATTTGTGATGGGGAGGTTTAAGTGGAGTGAGAATAAGTAAGAAATAGCGTGTTATTGGTGTAGTGTAAAGTGATTCAGTATCTCTGTATCGTGTGAAATTCAGTATGTTAACAGCATATACTTGTTAATCGTATATACACGCATAATACTGATAATTTCAATATGCGGAACTTGGACTAATCTATTAAATCCCAGACCAGTATGTTGACCAAACTCCTTCGTATTCATAATAAAAACAATAAATATTTTGTTAACATAAATGTAGGTTGCATTTTATTTAAGCCTTAGCATTTTTAGGACGTCTCGGGGGAAAATGGTGGGATTTATATATTGATTTCTAAATAATATTCTATTCTCATACAACTGAGGGTTATAGAGCTATAAAAATGGAAAAAATAATGTATGTTTCCAAAAATTATTGGAATTTCCTATTAAATTTATAAAAATTTAAATACTTCTTTTATTATAAAGCAATATTCCGATTCATTATTCATATTAGAAATTAATTAAAAGATGTCCGAAGAGAAAAAAGAACGCGCTCCAATACATCTATCTTCCGCAGATATAGAAAGAGCATTCAAAAAAGTAGAAGAATTCCAAAAATTAGTTAAAAAAGGAAAGACCCCTCAACAGATTTTTGAAGAGTTAACAAGGTTGGTTGAGGTAGATGAATAAATTAATCAATACATTTTTTGAGATTGCTGGCAAGCTTGATATAGACGCAGTAATAATAGGAGGATTAGCCCTTCCTGCGTACAAAATTGCCAGGAGCACCTTAGATATAGACATTTCTATTAGTATTGATACTCAAGATAAGTTAAACGAATTCATAGAAAATTTAGAAGAACAAGGAATCAAAACACTTCAAAATCCTAAACTTAATCATGATTTATTTACGATTTTTGGAAAGGGAAGCGAAGCAGAAATATGGTTAAAACCTTGTGATAGTTTTAACTGGGATAGTAAAATGACGAATAAAACACAAAGATTCAAAGAGAACATTAATGTATTAGCCGTTGAAGATTTCATCATAACTAAATTGGCACGCTCTGATCGAAGTACGGTTGATATTGATGATATTGTTCAAATATTGATTGCAAATTTAAATAGCATAAATTGGGAATATCTTCATTTTAGATTGGGTTGGGCTGATGTCAAACAAGATTTCGAAGTCTTAATAGAAGAATTATCTTCTGAAGCGGATGCGTCGTACGAGCAAGTGGTCAATAAAATTATAAGATCTTACAAAGTAAGTAAAGATTACTAAGAAGAATAGAACCTTCTTTTTAAATGTATTCAGGAGACTGGAGACCTAATCAATCACACGCCTTAGAACCATTTTCAATCTACCTTTAGACTCCTTCGTGCCGATTACGATTTTTTGAGGAGCTCCTTTCATTATCGGATATTTAACATAAATATCAATGGGAAACTTATGCTTTTCTGCTCTTATTAGATTCTGCTCATCTGGAATCGAATCTCGCTCCGCCATTTTAATGTAATACACGGTGGCACTACTATTACATTTCGGACATCCAGGAATGAAGTCCGAGCTGATGAATATGATGGGGTCCTCATAGCTAGGAATATGAGTGGTTAAAAATGAGCGCAACTCTCCCATCGCAATTATTTCCATATTATTAGGTAAGATAACTCAGATTAAAAAATATTTGAATCCACTGAATCATATTACTAAAATATATAATAGGATTCTCTATGCTGTAACTTGCTCCTTATGAAAAAAAGTGGATTATCAAAAACTCACTTCTGAAAAATATACCATTTTCCACTTTTTCAAGGGAATAATTCTTTTATCATAATAGATCAAAATTGAATTGTTTTTGAATGAAATGTATCAAAAATATCTACTTCCCAAACTCAACATGCGGATTCTTACTTTTGAAATATCATTAGTTATTAATAGTTCAATGATTAATCTTAAGAACAAATATTAAGAACAATTGTTAATTTTACCAATTAACTATATTAAACTTATAATTAAAAATCAAAACAAATCAATCTCAAGATATTGGAGGTTAATTTACCCAAAAGGTGTAAAAATTGTCTGAAGAAGAACAGACCAATGAACTAAAAATTGCGGTATTTGTGTGTCGGTGAGGTATAAATATAGCGGGAATACTCGATGTTCCAGAGATAGTTGAGGAGATTGATAAGCTACCGAACGTTTGGGCGTATGAATATCTTTCGATGTGTACTGAAGGTGGAAGCGCCTATATAAAAGAGCAAAACGAGGAAGTCGGATTTGATCGGGTTGTTGTTGCGGCATGCACTCCTAAAACACATCAACCGGTCTTTCACGCAATACTCGAAGAGATCAGTTTACCACCACGATACCTTGAATTCGTCAATATCAGAGAACATTGTAGCTTCGTTCATCAACAAGAAAAGGAAGAAGCGACGCAAAAATCGATTGAACTCATTAAAGCAGGAATTTCACGAGCACGATTGTTAGAGGATGTGCCAACGAAAACTGTTCCTGTAAAACCCGAAGCGTTAGTTATAGGCGGAGGTATCGCAGGACTAACCTCAGCCATCGACTTAGCAGATGCGGGATATAAAGTCCATCTTGTAGAAAAGAAAACGACCATTGGTGGTCGGATGTCCCAATTGGACAGAACGTTTCCTACAGATGACTGTTCTATCTGAATCTTGGGGCCAAAAATGTTAGAAGCCAATCGTCATCCGAATATAAACATCATGAGTTATAGTGAAGTTGTTGATGTGGATGGATATATTGGCAACTTTCAGGTAAAAGTCAAGAGAAATCCTCGGTATGTGGATGAAGACTCGTGTACGGGCTGCGGCCAGTGTACCGAAGTCTGTCCAATTTATGTACCGAATTATTTTGACGAAAACCTTTCGGCCCGTAAATGCATTGACATTTCATTCGCGCAAGCAGTCCCAGCGGTATATGATATTGCTCGAGACTCTTGTGTGGAATGTTTTGCGTGTGTGGATTCATGCGATCAAGAATCGATTGATTTTAGTATGAAGGAAGAGTATGTGGATCTCGAAGTTGGAACGATTATTATTGCGACTGGTTGGGACCTCTATGAAGAGGATGATTACGGATACGGCACCTATGACAACGTAATAACTCAGATTCAGCTCGAACGCATTCTCGCGCCAAATGGACCTACATTTGGGCATCTAAAGCGACCTTCTGATAGAGAGCGACCGAAACGCATATTATTCATCAACTGCGTGGGTTCACGGGATTTACGAAGTAACGAGTATTGTAGCGTAGTGTGTTGTAATTTATCGGTGAAAAACTCCAAGTTAATTAAATCAGAATATCCTGATTCCGAAATAGTCGTATGCTATATCGATATGAGAAATTGCGGGAAGGATTATGAGGAGTATTATCGTCGAGCGCGAAATTCTGGTATTATCTTCATGAAAGGTTTGGTTGGAAATATTGAAGAGGATCCCGAAACTAAGAATCTGAAGGTTAAGATGGAGCCCGTAGGAACAGACACGGTCATTGAAGAAGAATTTGATATGGTAGTCTTGTCATCGGCGTCTTTGCCCTCCCAAGGTACAGTAGAAATCGCCAACGTAATGAATATGGAACGTAGTCCTGATGGATTTCTCAAGGAATTCCATGCTCGATTGGATCCGATTAGTACGAAAGTTCCGGGTGTGTTTATTGCCGGCTCATGTCAAGGACAGAAAGGAATTGATAAAGCTGTAGGACAAGCCAAAGGTGCAGCGTCCTCAGCAGCGATTCCGATGGGTCGGGGGGAATATACCATGGAACTGATTCGGGCGACTCCATCAGACGAGCGATGCGCGAAATGTTATAAATGTATTGAAGCGTGTCCTTACAATGCGATATCTGTAAATGAAAACGGAAATTTAGTCGTTGATATTATCAGCTGTCGGGGTTGCGGAACGTGCGCCGCCCAATGTCCAAGCAACGCGATTGAGCTCAGATATTACAGAGATGTCCAATATATGGCCTATATAGATGAATTCTTACCTATAGAGGAGTAAACGAGGAGGAAATGCTAAAATGTCTGAAAATGAAAATGGAAAAGTCAAGATCATTGGCTTTTTCTGTTGGAAATGAGGATATGGAGGTGCTGATATGGCAGGTACCATCCGTGCCCAATATCCATCCTCAATCCGAACGGTTTTAGTGCCGTGTACTGGACGAGTGGGATCTGATCTCGTGATGCGCGCGTTTGGACGGGGTGCTGACGGTGTTCTGGTGGCAGCTTGATACCCCGGCGAATGCGATTATGAAAATGGGAATTATTTTGCCTATCGAGAAGTTGAGTATATCAAGGAACTGCTCGATTCGATCGGTTTAGATAAAGAACGGATTCATATGTTCTATTGCAGTGCCGCGGAAGGACAAAAATTCCAAAAGGAAGCAACAAAGTTCCATAAAAAGATCGCAGAACTCGGTCCAAATCCTATTCGAATAGACACACAAAAATAAGAATATGTGCCCTTATGATACAAGATTACAAAAACGAGAATCTTGTTGAAGAAATGGATGCCCCATTGCGCACATTTTAATTAAAATAATTTACAAATATGTATCAAATCAAGTGAAAAATAATAAATGAGTTCTCAATACTGATGAGTAATGGGTGCTCATTGATAGTGTTATTTTTCCAATTTAATTTAATAAAATAAGATTACGAGTTGGAATACAGTGGATACGAAAGCAGAATATCTCATAAAAGAGACCGACTTTCCCGAATTATTAAAAGCTCTTCTTAAAGGGGGAACGGTCGATAAAGTAATCGGAGCGGAAGCGAAAGTTAGTCGAAAAACGGGTGAAGAAGATCGGTTCTCGATCTCCCCAGTATTATGGGAAAAACCCGAAGATATTGAAAAATTTCCATTATCTAATTTAATTGCCTATGGTTTTTCACGCACAGATTCAGCGTCAAAATTTTTGCATGAAAAAGCGAACGGTGCGAAAGACGGAAAAATCGCCCTTGTCGCGCGTCCGTGCGATACTCGAGCTTTAATTGAACTTAACAAACTTAGACAGGTAAATTTGGATAACTTATTCATTATTGCTCTTGAAGATCGAGGAATCACATTAAATGTCTCGCGCGAATTACGCAGTGAGAAAGAACTCGATACTTCTAAAATCGTCAAGGAAAAAATCACTGATGATGGCCTACTTTTTATGCTCGAAGACGGAAAGACTAAACAAGTAGATATCGATGTCGCTGATAACTGCGCTCGATGTGTGAGAAAAGATCCAGTAATCGCAGATCTTTCCGTAACTGACATTGGCATCCCAATCGATTCAGAGGATGTGATCCTTAAAGTTCATACCAATAAAGGGGCTGATTTACTCGAAGCGTCAGGCGTTAAAACGCAAGATCTTTCCGATGATATTAAAAGTTCTCATGAAGAAAAGATGGACGAAATTATTAAGACTGCCGAAGAAAGGAGAGCAAAAGATCTTGCAGAGTGGGAAGCCCTTTCACAAGAGGAAAAGATTGAGCAGCTGAAGAAATGTACTATGTGTGGGATGTGCATTCGCGCTTGTCCCGTATGCTATTGCGTGGATTGTATATTACAGAAAAAGCGAAAAGATAAAGCGATTGATAATGTCACCTATCAATTAACCCGAATTGCTCATGATGCAGACCGATGTGTGGAATGCGGTTCATGCGCGAATAATTGTCCCATGGACTTGCCCTTATCACTTATCTTTCAATCGCTCAATGAAAAATTCGAAGAAAAATTCAAATATAAAGCGGGCGAATCAACAGAAGATCTTCCCTTCCGTAGTGCGAAGGCAATTAAAGAGATGGAGTTAGAGAAAGCATAACTTTTTTTTAACTTTTTTTATCCTTATTCAATTTTTATTATTTTCGGATTGATTCTGACTAAATTGTATACTTCTTGATCAGCTTTTTCTTTAAAATATAACTTAGCAAGTTAATTTGGTTTCACTGTTTAACCGCGATTGATGAAAACCATATTAAAAATAAAAATCAGTATTATATATGGTAGATGAGAGGTATTAGCAATAACAAAATAAAATAAATCCCAATTATTGGAGGTGAGTGAAATGAAAAGTGGAAAAGCACTTGGCGCGGTTTCAATTTTGTTAGCAATAATCAGTTTAGGCTTGGGTGGATATGTAATATATGATATATATTTAAGTCCATCATCTCTAAATGATAGCTCTTCGATAGATCATTGGTATAAAGAGTCCAGTACATATTCCTTTGATAGCACATCATTTGAATACGTCGATCCAATGTCTTTCACGCTCGAATTAAATGAGACCTCGAGTATATATATTGTTTTTAATGGATTCGTTCGCTTTCCCATTGATGATACCTATAATATTGTTTATCTTCGCATAAAAATAAATGAATTTTATGAAGGACGGGAAATGACGCTGGAAGCGGAAAGCATAGACTTTCGGCAGAGATATTCCTTTGCTCTTCAGTATTTTGACCCTTCTCTTCCCCCAAATACATATATTATATCGATATGGGCACGAACAACCGCGGATACAACAACTTTAGGAGAGATGAGTTTATATATTCAAACAATCTCCTAATCTTTTTCATTTAGACAAAAAAATTAAGTGGAAAGGAAGATTCTTACTCATCGCTGTTGTGCTTTTTACGGCGGGTGCGTTGCTTGATTCTGGAACAGGGATAGGATTAAGTTTTATGATCTTCATTAGGGTATTGCTTATTAGCAGTTTAATAGCCTATTATTTTGGTTTTTTTTTACCCGATTGGCTTGCAAATATACTCATACAACACGATTAGGAAATAAGTCGACTCTTATATTCCTAATTCTTATTTTTTTAAAATTTGATATTTTTCGAAGTTTTAATTAAATGCTAAAAAGTATCTGCTGACAATTAGAAAGCAATCTTTATTAAGAATATCATCAATTTTGATATAAGTAACAAAAGAAAGTTTTATAAAATCTAATCATAAATCCAAAAAAGATGATATAAATGAAAAAACAACTACAACTCCTTATTCTCATATTAATAGTTATACTAATGCCGATTATTGTAGCCTTATCCACTTTCGTTCCAATTGGGCCTGAATCGGTGGTGGACGGAGGAGTGAACGAGGATCTCAGTGAAAATGCACTTCCAGCATCGGCATACATGTCTAATCAAAACTTAACTGAAAGAAAAGATTTCTATTTAGAGAAAGCAAATCAGAGTAATGGGTTAAGTGCTCAATGCGCGAAAGTGTTTCTAAATAGAACGGGACCCGTAGAATATAATGAAAATGAAATTCAGGATGCAGTGGATCTTGTAAATAGTCGAAATGATACCGCAGATTTTGATCTTAACACACTTTTGCGTCTAATGTATTTGGATAATGAAACAGACCATCTTAATACTACTTTAAATATAAAGGATAATATTACAAACGCTATTTTGAACTTTAAATATTGGTTTACGGAACCTGGTGAAGATTCGATGATATTCTGGACAGAAAATCATATGATTTTATTCCATACGGCAGAATTATTAGCAGGACAACTTTTTCCTTCAGAGACTTTTAATAATACTGGGTGGAATGGGACTCAACATGTGCAACATGCGCTTCCCCTAATCGACCGTTGGCTTGATTGGAGAGCAAAATTAGGATTTGCCGAATGGCATTCCAATATTTATTATCGGTTTGACTTAACCGCACTCCTAAATTTAGTTGATTTTGCTCAAAATGAAACTATCGTCAACAAATCAAAAATGATAATCGATTTGATAGGATTTGATTTCGCAAATAATTACTATAAAGGGGTTTACGCAACCGCCCACGGAAGGACAGAGGATTATAAACAGACGAATACCCCTGTAAAAGCACTTGATAGAGAATCAACCGCAGACCCTGCATGGGTGATGTTAGGCCTTGGAAGAGATGAAGATATCGGCAACGGAAATGGAGCCGCAATATTTTTAGCAACAGGCAACTACACAACGCCTACGATTTTAGAAGAAATCGCAAATGCAACCGCACAGCGAACGCAGCCCTACATCCACAAATCAAGAAATAACATTGATATTAGCGAAGGGCCTAAATATAATATAGGATACCAAACGGAATCTGACTTAATGTTTTGGTGGCCGATGTCTGCTCCAGCGGCCTCTCCAGTCTTAGAATCCTCTTTAGATTTGATGAAAAAGTATGATTTAGACCCTAAATTAATTTTTAATGATGAGGTCTTTGTAGATTTATTTGAAATCGGGGCAACGATCTATGGTACTTCGATAAATGATTTCAGTGAAATTATTAAAGACATCACCCAAGGTGTTGCGCTGGAAACCGCGAATACATATACTTATAAAACTCCATATTATCAACTCTCAGGTGTACAGGACCACCAGAAGGGGATGAATGGTCTTCAAGAACTCATCTGGCAGGCGTGTATTGACAGGAATGCTACTGTGTTTACAAGTTCTCCTAGTGTTTTGGCGACAATCAAAAATAAGCAATACACAACTGGTTGGAAGCCGCGGGCAACGCTTCATGAAAATGTGGGGATTATTCAATATGATCGCGAAGCACAATCTCTTATCTTAGAATTGATTTTAGAGTTAATGGGAGAAAAGCCATATACTCATGCGTATTTTCCTCGATGGGCGTTTAATGAATGGAATCAAACGGGGAACTGGGTCTTCGGTCGCCGGAATGACAGTTATATAGCCTTGTATTCTCATAATACGATTGAGTGGAAAAATGATTATGATTTACGGGCGGATGGTAAAAAGAATACATGGATTGTGGAGCTGGGAAGCAATTCCGATCCTCAATTTAGCTCCTATCAAGATTTCATTAACAAAATATTAAATGCCAACCTGCAAATAACCGAGAGAGCAATCGGATATGAAATAATTTACAATTCTCCCTCGCAAGGAGTAATCAAGGTAGGATGGGACGGAAATATGTATATAGATAATCAAGAAGTGGATCTCGGACCATATGAGCGCTTTGAGAGCCCTTATTGTAATCAAACATTCGGAACTATGATAACATTCATTCAATACAACGGAATGAATCTTACCCTTGATTTCGAAAATGCAAAACGAATAGAAGAGGGAATACCATAAAGAGGTGAAAAGATAAATGAATCTAAAAGCGTTTGCGGATAAATATCAATTAGTCAATTGGTTTAAAGGTACCATTTTTCTGCTACTCGGAGTACTTAATAGTAGATTTGACGTTGGATTTAACTGGTTCGTTGATAATTTGATTTTTGGTGCGATAATCTATTTTCTTCTCGTCGTTTCTGGTATGCTACTCGCCCTCTATTTAAAATTACCCAAAGAAAATGCAGGGAAGAAGTTTGACAAAACAGAGATGATAAAATTCATTTCGGCGGGTCTATATTTGGCAGCTTATGGATTTTCTGCAATTGTTGTATTCTACTTTGCTCGAAATATAATGTTATTAATAGCTCTCGCAATTATAGGAATAATCTGGGCAATATCCTTTTTATATGGGGATATTTGGGAAGAGAAAAGCATTATTATTAATCTTATAATCGCGATTATGGTGTCATTTGGATTACTTTTCGGTGCGCTCATAAATGATCTTTCAATTCCGGTCTTCGTGTATTTCTTTTTCCTTGGAGCATTTACTCTACAATTATCCAAAGACCTTTTGAAAAGTTGCAAAAAAAAGGTTAAAATAAGAGAAACTACCGAGGAATACAAACTGCTCGCTGAAATATTAACTGTGAAAAAGTCTCAGACTATTATCTTGGTGCTTCAAGGTTTAACAATCCTATTCCTAGTGATCCCATATTTTACTGGTCTCTATAACTATTTTCTCTATTTGATTCCGATGTTAATTGCGACCATTTTAATCGTTATCTCGGCTATTTTTAATTACATCTATGATTTTGAAACGGAATATATGGGACGTGTATTTATCCTTATGAGAAGCGGGATGTTTTGCCTTATTGTGGCTTATTTCTTTGCGAGTATATAAAATATTACCTAAATTCTTTTTTATTTTTTCTTACTTTCTTAATTAGAGGGTTGGAAAGTGTAAAAATAGATAAAAAAATTAGTGAAAATTTTGGAAGGATTGGATTTACCATCTCCAGTAAATATCTTCAGCATGGCCCAGCATATTTTCGACGTGTATTTTTTTGCCGTCATCTAGAATGATATCTCCGGAATAATATCCATGCAGTAAGGCGGAATCCAATTTTATTATGCCAAAATTTAATTTCTCTTCATTTGGTATAAGAGGTTCAAGGCCCATCTCAAACCTTCCGTCATTACTTGTAAATTTCCATGGTTTTGTAGGGTCTCTATCTTGATGATGAAAAGTCACTTCATCAAGCTTATGCGCTTTTCCATCATAAAACACGATATTTTCTGTATGTGTCGCACCTTCTTTACTCCCAACCAAACCAAATCCGTAGCCAATGTTAAACGCAACGGGTACATTATCCACCATCCCGCATGCACTCCCCCAAAGCCAATGAGTTTTATATGGCCAAATTCCCCTACCCCAATCCATCAAACCGAATGATCTCTCTGGTGTGAACTTATATTTTTGATCCCCTATATGAATGGTGCCATTCGCAGGCATTATATTGATCTTGTGGTTATAATAGAATTGCTTCGGCTTTTCATATCCAGTAACAACCACAGTATTATCCCACTCTGGTACATCGTCAAGGATAATATTCGCCTTAATCCCTTTATCCAAGAATTCCGAGTCTTCTAAGGTCAGAATCCTCTGATCCCCCTTCTTTTCCAAGACCGCATGAAACTCATCGGTAGGAAATTCGATACGACTATCCTCTAACGAACTTGTGGGTAATAACTTTGATTTCGTAAAAAATTTCATTGTGCTTTTATCCCCACGCTCTTTTTTATCGAAGTCAAGCCATACATAGCTCATCTGCGTGAGATAACCGATATCTCCAATTGTTAATTGAAAACCAAAATCTTTGTTTAACACGGAATAATGGTCCCATTCTTTAATTCTCCACCAACTTTTCCCAATATCCTCTTTATTATAAGTTAAAATTGGTTTGCGCGCCCATCCTGTCTGAACTAAAGAACCATTCTCATTAAATAACTTAGAGGGTTTGGTAATTTCTATCTGTTTTCCCAATTTCATTCACATTATAATTAGTTTTCTTATGAATGAGATTAAGTTTTAAACCTAATAAAATTTAATCCAAATAACACATTAGAATTCGCTCATATGTTCAATTATTTTTTGCTTTAATAATTGAGCTTTTTCAAGATCATATTTACCTTCGGTTCTCCAGAGTATATCGCCCTTATTATTAATTAAGAAAATATAAATAGATTGATGATCTTTTAAATTTAGAGTTTTTTTCAATACTGCCAGTTCTTGATAAATATGAATTACTTTTTCCAAATTTCTATTTAAAATATTTCTTCGTGCTCTTGCTTCGAGATATCTTCTCAATACTTTAAGTTTCTTATTAAATATATTAATTTGATAATAGTCTAAAAAGGAAATATCAGAAATTAGCGTGTCCATAAATGAAGCCCATCGTTCTAAAATTAGTTTATTGACTCTTGAACACGGCAAAATCACAATATTTAATTTCCGTGTGAAATCATTGGGGATAGTAATAGGGAGTTTATTGAGAGATTTGCCCTTAATTTCTGGAAATTTTGCATATACCATAATTTATTTGAAGTGTTATTAAACCAGATATCCTATCTAATAAGAATTTTTTTCAAAATAAAGCTTTTTACTTTTTTGTATAAATGATCCTTTACTATGATACTTTTTCACTTTAATAACAATCAGATCATTAACGACTTTTACTTAAGTATTTATCAAAGTACTCAGTAATACTTATTAATTCTTACAGACTTCATTCCTTATACATTAAATAGATAACCAATATTAAGTGATATATTCTATGCCGTTAAAAACTCCCGAAGAATATCTCGATAGTATCAAGCGACCTGTCAATCTCTATATGTTTGGTAAAAAAGTCGAAAATTTTTGGACTCACCCAATCATTCGACCTTCCATCAATACCGTAATGAAAATATATGAATTAGCACAGATGGAAGAATATAAAGATATCATGACTGCCAAATCTCATTTGACAGGGGAGATTGTCAATCGATTCACCCATATTCATCAATCCACCGATGACTTGATTAAAAAGGTTAAAATGCAACGCTTACTCGGCCAGAAAACCGCATGTTGTTTTCAAAGATGCGTTGGATTTGATACGGCGAATGCGCTTTTCAGTGTGACCTATGAAATGGACAAGAAATATGATACGGATTACCATGAACGTTTTAAGAGATATTGGATTGAAGTCCAAAACCAAGATTTGATGGTAGGAGGGGCAATGACGGATACAAAAGGAAATAGAGGGATACGACCCAAAGATCAACCAGATCCCGATGCTTTTTTGCATGCGGTTGAAAAACGGGAAGATGGTGTAATAATTCGAGGTGCTAAAATCCATCAAACGGGATTTTTAAATTCTCATCGCGCAATAATTATGCCTACACTCTCACTGCGAGAGGGGGAAGAAGAATATGCCATCAGTTGTGGTGTGGATACCAATGCTGAAGGGATCACGATGATCTACGGACGACAATCTTGCGACACTCGGAAATTAGAGGAAGGAAAACTTGATATTGGAAACTTTAAATATGGCGGTCAGGAAATATTCGTCATTTTTGACGATGTCTTTATTCCGAATGAAAATATTCTTATGAATGGTGAAGTGGAATTCGCAAGTGAATTAGTCAATCGATTTGCAGGTTTTCACCGACAATCATATGGAGGATGTAAAGTGGGTGTAGGTGATGCACTAATCGGCGCATCTGCTCTCATCTCGGAATATCATGGCGTAGATAGAAGTTCTCATATCAAAGATAAATTAGTAGAAATGATCCAACTAAATGAAACACTCTTTAGTAGTGGGATCGCATGTAGTGCGTTAGGTTTCCAAAGACCTGCGGGTAATTATGAAATGGATATGCTGATAGCGAACGTGTGTAAACAAAATGTGACCCGATTTCCTTATGAGATTGCCCGCTTAGCAGAAGATTTGGCTGGCGGGTTAATATGTACGATGCCCTCTGAAGAAGATTTTAATTCTGCAGATATCGGGCATTACTTGAGGAAGTATCTGGATACGACTGATGAGCCCGTTAAAAATCGATTTAGACTGCTACGATTTATTGAAAATTTAACGATGGGAGTCGCATCTGTCAGTTATCGAACAGAATCGATGCATGGAGCAGGCTCACCCCAAGCGCAACGTATCATGATCTCTCGACAAGCGAACTGGGAAGAAAAGAAAAATCTGGTAAAGACCATTCTCGATATCGATAAATGAAATGCATTATATTGTATTTATGTAAGAGAATATTATAGTGTGAGATCCTCAAGGATCTTAAGATTCCCTTTTTAAATGTTCTTTGTCAACTTTTTGAATAGGATAAAAAAAAAAATTCTCTCTCTAAGTAGAAGACTCTTCTTTAGCAGTAGCGGTTAAGTTTAATTTTGTTTCTATTTGATAATTTTGATTTGTTTTTAATTTATTCTCTTTCCGACCAATTTCTTTTAGCTCATCAGATATTGTCGATCTCGATATACCTTGGCTTCGAAACATTTCCCATCCACTTTTTATAACAGATCTTGCAAATTTAGGAATATTTTTAAACATCCAATTAAATTTTCCGACTGGATTACTATATCTTCTCCCTAATGCTAAGAGCCATTCCTTTCCGAAATAATAAGAAGAATACGCCTCAACAACTAATTCATATAACTCCTTACTTGTTAATTCGTCTGTTCTCATCATTGAATAGAATAAATTGTAATGGCGATAATTTTTACTAGTTACATTATTTTGGGCTTTTACCTCATCATAAAATTCTGTGCCTGGAAAAGCAGTTATTGGTGTAAATTGAACACAAGTTAAATTCAACGATTTTGTGAATTGTATGGTTTGTCTTACCATTCGTTTAGTTTCTCCAGGAAATCCAATAATTACTCCTCCAAAAATCGATATACCATAATCTTGAAGCATTTCGACTACGTTTCTTGTCATCGAGGGGGTAGTCCCCTTTTTGTTCATTGCGTTTAGACTCTGTTGATGTACCGACTCGATACCCAAAAAAACTTGTCTCATTCCCGCTTTGTGCATTAATTGGACTAACCAAGGATTCCTATATAATGTGTCAACTCTCGATTGACAGCTGAAATACATCTTATTATTAACCCGAGACTTTATAATGCTTTCAAGTATCTTTCTGGTGCGGTGGATATTGATGGTGAAATTATCCTCACAAAAAAAGATGAAATCGTTTTTTTTCCAATCGACATCATAGATCTCTTGCATTATGCGTTTTACACTTTTTGATCTATATCCTAAATGTGAGTAAGGATCTCTCCACATTTTTTGAATGCAACAGAATTTACATGAATGAGGGCAACCTCGGGAGCTTTCGAGCGATGCAACTCTGACTCCTAGATATAAATATTTTGAATCATCGATTAAATCACGTCGTGGTAAAGGAAAATTATCTAAATTCTTTTCTAATGCTCGATCTCTATTATGAATTACTTTTCCATTTTTATTTTTAAATGAGAGACCATCGATATCTTTTAATGCAGAATTATTTTTGTTTCCATTGAGGAAATCAATTAATTCTTTAAATGTATGTTCTCCTTCTCCTCTTACGATATAATCGACAGAAGGATGTTTAATTACATAATCTTGAGCTAAAGTGGGATGATATCCTCCCAGAATGGTTGGACAATCCGTTGTTTTGGCAATGTCTGCGATTTCAAACGCACTATAGATTTGTGGCGTCATGCTTGTTATTGCAACTGCATCATGACGATTCAATTCACTTTTTAAGTTCTCTTTATTAAATTCTTGAATTTTATAATCAATTAGCTTCGATTCATGATCAGGAACCATCGCCGCTAAGGTCATTAAGTTTAATGGTTGTCCCTTAATAACAAAATCAAGACCAGCATTTATTCGCAAAGGATTTATATACAATATTTTCATTTAAATCTACCTTATTAACTAAACTTCTGAATTCAATTTGTAGAATTTTTATAATATTCTAATAATTTTTGCTTTCGCCTAACTAAAACAAAAGAAATTACAATAAAAGTAAAATTATAATAATGCTTTTAGCAGTTCCTAACTAAAATATTTTTGGATTTAAAAAGATATAGTGATTTTATTTTTTTATCTACAAATATCAAAGATATTATAAGCAAAAAGTTAATGATTATAATTAAATCTGAAGCGTTATCGGAGCTAAGTATCAATTAGGGGGTTAACAAAAAATTAGCGCATTTGTCATTAATTTACAATTAATTATTAATTAAACATATTATTATTACAATTTGTGAACTAAGAATAATTGGTGAATTTAAATGTCATTACCAGCAAAAAAAACCATCGAAGTGGACGAAAATGTGACCCATTACGTTTATAAGATGCTTAACCATGAAATGATTCTCGAATATGATGAGTCTAAATGCGTTGAATGCGGTTTTTGCCATCGCGTATGTCCCGTCACCGTTTCTATTTATGACGAACCCATAAAAAAAACAGCAATCGGTACTCCCGAAGAAATGCGAATGGAATCGGATAAAAAGATCGTTGTTGATACCGAAAAATGCATCTGGTGTGGCTGTTGCACATGGATCTGCCCAGGATATACCTTGAAATTATATATCAATGATGAAAAACGACTTCCCTTAGTCGAAAACGAATCTCTTCCCGAATTTCACGAAGAAGTGCGAGAGTTAGAGAATGGGAATAAAGTTCGGAAAGTAGTTGATGGAAGTATAAAAATATCGTCCGAAGAAAAAGATAAAAAGATTCTTGAACAATTTGCGGATGAATGTTCCGTAGGAGCTCTTTCAGTTGAGAATGGAGAAATAAAAGCCGATAGAAAGAAATGTATTTTATGCTTTAAATGCTCAAAAGCTGCGGAAAATTATAAGAACATAAGCGTAAAAGTGTTTCGGGATCGTTTCATGGATGTAAAAGGAGAGCCAGGATCGGTGTGGAATGCGATAATGCAACGCGTCCTCGGAAAGGTTGGCAAGGTCAAAGGTATCACGAGTAAGAGACAAAATAAACTCGCTGATGCCATGATGAGGTTATTAGGCAAGGAGACCGCAGAAGAACAAGAATAAATCTAATTTAATTTATTTACCTATTTTAAATCAAATTGAAATCTATGAAAAATTTCCTTATTTCATAGGTTTTGGTCGATTTTAGAGCGATAGAGTGAGGGATCTATAACCTCAATCATCTTCTCTTTATAGAGGGGAGCCTCGAGAAAGGTAATAATTTTTTCTACCTCTCGAGAAGGATTCTCGATTATATCAGAATAGTTCATATCAAGCAGCTCAATATTAGACTGTGCGCGAGCCCATTGTTTCACTCTTGTCGCCTCTTTATTAAATGCTTTCATCAAGGCTTTCGGATATTTCTTCTCAATTTTACCCAGCATCTTTTGCTGTGATTTTATGACTTCATTGATATGGCGGTTCATAAAAATGACTTTATATCGCTGGTCTCCAGGCAGATGTTTAAGTAAGTGAGAAATCACCTTCACAGCTTTCCCTTTCTGTGCTTTTAAGCAGCTATTATCCTTTGAAAGTTTCTTGACCGCCTCTAATTCGAGGTATCCTTTTGGATTATTCCGATCTGCGACTCGTTTGCGGTCTGATAAAATTTTGACTCCGCCTGCTTGAAGCATCTGCATCATAAGCGACGTTCCGGAGCGCGGGATTCCCGAGACCACCACGAGGATCTCCTTAAGCGCCTTTTTAATCGATTTTTCCTTCATTTTCTCCAACAAATAACCTATTGTAATAAAATGGTCTGATTAATTGAAAATTATTTTGATTAATAACATTTAGCTTTAAGCTCTATTATAGATTTGAGAATTAAATTCAAAATCAATTTTTTAACTTAGCTAAGATTACTTCCCAGAGGGTAGTATTTTAGCATCTATAACTTTTACTCCAAACTTTAAAAAAAGTTAAAAAATTTTGTTGTATTACCTACATTTGACAATTCAAAATTAACAAAGTAAAATTAAACAGAGTTGAGAAAAAATGGCTAAAGATATAATGATCAACGGATTCGGCCGAATCGGGCGTAATTTCTTCCGAAGCGCGTATGGAAACCCAGACATTGACATAAAATACATCAACGATTTGTTTGAGCCTAAATATTTAGCATATGTGTTGAAATATGATACCGTGTTCGGACGCTTCCCAGGCACAGTAGACTATAAAGAAAAAGCATTAATCATTGATGGAAAAGAAATTCCTATTACAGCCGAACGAGATCCTGCCCAATTACCACATACGGATTACGGTGTTGAAGTAGCCTTAGAATCGACCGGATTTTTCACTGACAGAGATGGTGCTGCGAAACATTTACAAGCGGGCGCCAAAAAGGTATTAATTAGTGCCCCCGCGACGGATCCCGACATTACCGTGGTGTTAGGTTGTAATGATGAAAAAATAAAAGACGATCATCAGATTATTTCCAATGCGAGTTGTACAACCAACTGTTTGGGACCAGTTGTGAAAGTTTTAAATGATAGCTTCGGGATTGAAAAAGGAATAATCACAACTATCCACTCCTATACGAGCACCCAAGCACCTGTGGACACTGCTAAAAAAGCTTCTCCGATTAAGATGACAAGAGGAAGAGCTTGCGCAGCTAACATCTTACCGACTTCTACAGGAGCTGCGAAAGCGATTGGATTAGTATTTCCAGAATTAAATGGGAAATTAGACGGAATGGCTATGAGAGTTCCCACACCTGATGGAAGCGTAGTCGATGGGAAATTTAATTTAGAAAAAGAGGCTTCGATCGAGGAAGTAAACGCTGCCATGAAAGCTGCAGCAGAGGGCCCATTGAAAGGTATTTTAGAATATACCGATGATCCTATCGTAAGCAGTGATATCGTCGGTAATCCAGCAAGTTCTATCGTATGTGGCATTTTTACGAATACCATCGGAAATCTGGCTAGCGTATTAAGCTGGTATGATAATGAATGGGGCTACAGCAATAGATTAGTGGATGTAATCGTCAAAAAATTATAAAACTCTTGAATTTTTACCTTTTTTTTATTTATCAAGTTTATCCCATAAGATATAATAATTTCAATATTTCTCCGACTGCAAATTTATTGCAGTTTCAATCTCTCTATAGATTCTATAGCCTAACTTAAATATACTTAATTTAATATACTAAATTTCATCCTCTAATTAGTGATTGCTATCATCACCAATCTAAAACTTAATTAACAAAGAAATGATTATATTTTTTTGATCTATAATTTTTTGTAAAAGGATTTACATAAAGGAGATTTACGATATGGTCAAAAAAGTAGCAATTAATGGATTTGGAAGGATTGGTCGTTTATTTTTGCGGGCAGCAACGGGAAATTCTGGCTTAGAGATTATATCAATAAATGATCTTTTTGAACCCAAATACTTAGCATATGCTCTTAAATTTGATACAGTTTTCGGTAGATTCCCTGGAACAATTAGTTATAAGGAAAAAGCATTAATTGTTAATGGTAAGGAAATTCCTATTACTGCCGAACGTGATCCCACGAGCTTGCCTCACAATGAAAACCAGATTGATGTTGTAGTAGAAAGTACAGGACGTTTTACTAATCGAGATGACGCCGCGAGACATTTAGAAGCAGGTGCAAAAAGGGTGTTAATAAGTGCTCCTGCGACAAATCCGGATATTACCGTTGTTATGGGATGTAATGATGAAAAGATTCAAGCAGAACATAAAATTATTTCAAACGCCTCATGTACAACGAACTGTCTCGGGCCAGTAGTGAAAGTGCTTCATGAAAATTTTACAATAAAATATGGTTTAATGACAACAATTCATTCCTATACCAATGATCAATCAAATGTTGATATCGTACGATCCGGAGATGCCAGCAAGATGATTAGAGGAAGGGCATGTGCAGCGAATATGATTCCTACATCGACGGGCGCGGCAAAGGCCATCGGTGAGATTTTTCCCGATCTAAAAGGTAAATTGGATGGAATTGCCGTTCGAGTCCCAACACTTGACGGAAGTCTAGTCGATCTGAAAGCCGTGGTAGAAAAGCGTACTAGCTCCGAGGAAATTAATTCGGAAATGAAGCAAGCAGCTGAATCTTCATTGAGGGGCATTTTGGAATATTCTGAAGAACCCATCGTCAGTAGCGATATTATTGGGAATCCTCATAGTTCAATTTTTAGTAGTATCTGGACAAAAGTGATCGAAAACGAGGTATTCATACTCTCATATTATGACAACGAAATCGGCTTTTCGAATCGTATGGTTGATCTTATTGTGAAAAAATTATAATTTATAACAAACTCAAACCAGAAATCAATTTTTTCTCCCTTATTTAATCTTTTTTTTCTTCCATTTAATAATAAAGTATGAATTTTGAATTGGTATTGAAAAATATTAAATATAAATACTCTCACGATATAGATAGAAATACGTTTTTATTATCAATGTAAGTTTTTAGGGTGGCACTCAGGATGTCTAGCTCAGAAAAATCGCGAAAAATCAGAAAAATAATAATATTTTACTTTTCTGGAACCGGGAATACTCAAATCGTTGCGGATTTATATGAAGCAGCGTTTGAAAACTATGATATAATCGTAGATACTTTACCGATTGAAGATGTTATTAGAAACGTCCCAGATTTCGATTTTGGAAAATATGATATTATGGGATTGGGGCATCCCGTACACGCCTTCAGACCTCCTTCGATCTTATTCTCATTTATCGAAAATCTCCCAAGATCAATAGATATGAATGCGTTTTTGTTTAAAACAATGGGAGATCCCCTCTTTTATGGGGGCCCAACCCAAGAAATTCGAAAAAAGTTGAAAAAGAAAGGTTTACACGTATTTCATGAGGATTTTTTGGTGATGCCGTCGAATATCATCATAGATTATGATCCACAGCTTAAAAAACAGCTTTACCTCACTGCAAAACGCAAAATAAATATCTACACTCTTGAAATCCTCCAAGGAAAACAAAAGCTTCAACCCAATCCAGGTTATCTGAGAGGGATGTCAAGGATCTTTGGTTGGTTAGAATCCTGGGGCGCAAAATACTTTGGAAAGTTTCTGCACGCTTCAAACGCATGCAATAAGTGTGGGAGATGCGTTAAAAAATGTCCTACAAATAATATTCAATTTATAAATGATGGATTAGAATTTGGAGATAATTGCGTACTATGTATGCGATGTGTCTACACATGCCCCCGAAATGCGCTCAAAAATAAATATATGAACTTTTTTATGATAAAAGGAGGATATGATTTTAAAGAAGCAATCACAAATGGTACTATTTCCTCGGATTTTATAACGAAAGACACTAAAGGCTATTTCAAACATTTTTATACATACCTTACTCATGAATTATATTGATAAGAATTCCAGAAAAATTCCTTTCAAGGATTAAAATGGAAATTGAGTCATACGCCAAATAATACCACATCCTTAATTGATAATTTATTTATGCAAAATTGAGTTGAGAATCAGATTCGCTCGAAAAAAAGAAAAAGAAAGATTAAGCATTTTATTTTCTGAATTTGGATTTTGCTATCAAAACTACAGATATTCCAAATATAGTAATGATCACTACCAGATTATAACCGGGGATATTATTAATATAATTATTTCCATCATCATTAACAGGAGGATCATTCTTAACCTCTCCAAAAAAAAGATATGTTTTTCCTGCATTATTTCCTCCATCATCGTTTTCAATAGCTCCGATGAGAAAATCACTCCCACCATCGCCGTTGATATCTCCTGCTTCGGAAACCGAATGTCCTAATTGGTCTCCAAAACTCTCCCCAAAAATTGATGCATTTGCTCCAGAAGCGTTTAGATTTCTTTCCCATCCAATTTCCTTACCAAAAAAAAGGTAAGCTTTACCCGCACCCGTAGCACCAAAATCATTATTCTCTGCTCCGATGAGAAAATCACTATATCCATCAGCGTTTATATCTCCAGCACCCGAAACCGATATTCCAAACCATTGACCATCTTCTTCTCCGAAATATGAAGCAGCTGCTTTAGAAGAATTTAGATTTCTTTCCCATCCCGTTTCCTTACCAAAAAAAAGGTAAGCTTTACCACCATCCACACCACTGAAATCATTAAGCCATGCTCCGATGAGAAAATCATCATATCCGTCTCCGTTTATATCACCCGCTCCTGAAACAGTATAACCAAAGCGGTCATTAGCAGACTCTCCAATAAAAGAGGCTCCTGCTCCATTCAGATTTGTATATTGGTGCCATCCAGACTTTTTACCAAAAATTAAATATGATTTACCCGAATTAGACCCCCCATCATCATTACGGTGTGCCCCGATGAGAAAATCATCATATCCGTCTCCGTTTACATCCCCCGCTCTTGAAAGAGCTATACCAGATTCGTCATCATCGTTTTCCCCTATATAAGATGCATCCGCATTAGATAGACTAAGGTCTGCTTCCCAGCCACGATCTTTTCCGAGAATTAAATAGGTTATTCCTATTCCTGAAGTAATTTCATAGTTATAAGCACCAATTAGAATGTCATCATATCCATCACCATTAACATCACCCGCTCCTGAGACGATTCTACCAGAATAATCTGCTAACCCATCTCCAAGAAATGAGGCATCAGCATCGGTTACCTTACTATTTTTATGCCAACCAGAAACTCTTCCGAAAAATAGGTAACTTTTACCTCTACCTTCTAAACCATCACTAAAATTTGATGCCCCTATTAAAAAGTCAGCATAACCATCCTTATTGACATCTCCTACTCCTGCAACTGACCTTCCACATAAATCTCTAGGATTTTCTCCAATAAATGATGCGTTCGCATCTGAACAGGCAATATTATTACTTAATCCAAACTCTTGACCAAAGAAAAGATAGACTTTTCCCGAGTCAGACCCCCCATCATCATTATCATTAGCTCCGATAATAAAGTCGCCATATCCATCCCCATTAACATCCCCAACTCCAGAAATAGAGTATCCTGAATTATCATTTGCTTCTTCACCGATAAAAGATGCATTGGAAACTGAAGAATTAATATTCTTCTCGAGAAAGTCAATTGAGGAGATACTAATAGACTCATTAGAGTGATTCAATTCAGAATTATCAGTAGAACTCTGGAAAGAAAAGAATCCAATGTTCAAACTAATTACCATACAAAAGAGGATAGAAAAAATTATTATATTATTATTAAAATTATTTTTTGACATTTTTAGAAAATTAGGTATTATAAAGAACATAATTTCTATATTTAAAAATCTTTTTAATTAAAGAAACTTT